>JAESTK010000110.1 GCA_016763645.1 Flavobacteriales bacterium | reverse complement strand
GAAAATGGTTGGTTAATTTCAGCAGGAAACAAATCAGAACTTAAACAAGCAATGTTGGCGGCACTAACCGATAAGTTGCTAAAGGAAAAGAAACTAAAATCGATCAAGATAGTGAAATCAAAATTCTTGTGGGAATCAGTTATAAACGATTTTTTAGTTGATGTTAAAGGACTTTATTCCTCAAAGAATTAACGTTGGACATGGGATTTGGAGTAAAAAAGAAGACAACCTCCTTACAACGCACCTATTTTTATTTCTTCTACCACCGAAGGGTCTAGCAAAGTCGAAGTGTCTCCTAAATTAGAAGTATCGCCCTCTGCTATTTTACGAAGAATTCTTCGCATAATTTTTCCTGAACGAGTTTTAGGTAATCCCGACACAAATTGGATTTTATCAGGCTTGGCAATTGGACCAATAATGTCTGTTACTTTTGCTAAAATTTCTGTTCGAGTTTTATCGTCAACCGCTTTGCCAGTTTCCATAATGCAATAGGCATAAATTCCTTGCCCTTTAATGTCGTGTGGATAGCCAACAATTGCAGATTCAATAACTGCTTCGTGCTCGTTAATTGCATTTTCTACTTCGGCAGTCCCCATTCGATGCCCTGAAACATTGATTACATCATCTACCCTGCCTGTAATACGGTACATTCCATTTTCGTCACGCTTGCAACCATCACCTGTAAAATATTTACCAGAATATGTCGCAAAATAGGTTTGCCGACAGCGCTCGTGATCCCCCCAGAGGGTTCTTAACATCGAAGGCCATGGAAATTTTATACAGAGGTTTCCTACAACATCATTTCCTTCAGTTTCATTACCATCAGCATCTACCAAACAAGGTTGAATTCCGGGCAAAGGAAGTGTTGCATAGGTTGGTTTTAGAGGCGTAATTCCAGCTAAGGGAGAAATCATGATGCCTCCAGTTTCTGTTTGCCACCATGTATCTACAATCGGACAGTTGTTTTTCCCAATGTGTTTGTTGTACCATTCCCAAGCTTCAACGTTTATCGGTTCGCCTACAGAGCCCAACACTTTTAATGAACTTAAATCATACTTGTTTACGAAGCCTATATCACAAGCTTGTAAAGCCCTAATTGCAGTTGGAGCGGTATAAAACGCGTTGATTTTATGCTTTTCAACTACTTCCCAAAAACGACCAGCATCGGGGTAAGTTGGCACTCCTTCGAACATTACGGTGGTTGCACCGGCTAATAAAGGCCCGTAAACGATATACGAATGACCGGTTACCCATCCAATATCTGCCGTGCACCAATACACATCATTTTCTTCGTATTGAAATACATTTCTGAACGAATACTCGGTATAAACCATATAGCCACCAATGGTGTGTTGTACTCCCTTTGGTTGTCCAGTAGAACCAGAGGTATAGAGAATAAATAGAGGATCTTCTGCATCCATTTCCTCAGCCTTGCAATTGACATCTACCTTTGCCAATTCGTCATGTAGCCAAACATCTCGCCCTTCTTTCATAGTTACCTCGCTATTAATTCTTTTTAAGACAATCGATTTTTGAATTGACGAACAGTTTTCTAATGCCTCATCGGCAATCGATTTTAAATTTATAGTTTTTGCACCTCTAAATCCTCCATCCGATGTAAGTAAAATGTTGCATTTAGCATCGTTAATTCTGTCGGCTAACGCCTTTGCAGAAAACCCTGCAAACACTACGGAATGTATTGCTCCTATTCGCGCACAAGCCAATACAGCTATGGCTAATTCAGGAACCATTGGCATGTATAAACAAATTCGGTCTCCTTTTTTACCTCCGTTATTTTTTAACACATTTGCAAATTGGCAAACCCTTTCGTGTAGTTCTTTATAGGTGATGTGAATTGCAGACTCTGAAGGGTCGTTTGGCTCCCAAAGAATTGCGGTTTTATCGCCTCGCTCTTCAAGGTGTCGGTCTAAACAATTTTCGGTAATATTTAGTTTGCCGCCTTTAAACCATTCTATTTTGGGTTCTTCAAAATTCCATTCTAAGGTCTTGTCCCATTGTTTTTTCCACTGAAATGTTTGTGCATGTTCAGCCCAAAATTCTTCTGGATTAGCAACACTTTTTGCGTATTCTGATTGGTATTCTTCGAATGAATTTATTTTCTGAATCATAGTAAATAGATTTGATAATCAAACCAAATATAATGATTCGAAGTTTATTTTGAAAGGAGCTGGGAGAGGCTTTTATCAATCCAAGAAATTTGATTTATTCGATCCGATTTTTGAATTAGAATATAGGAGAACAAGGCTATAATTATTCCTATGACCGAACCAGCTACAACGTCTATTAGGTAGTGTTGAGAAAGATACATTCGAGAATATCCTACCATTAAACTTAGCACGAAAAGTAGCGCGCCTAGTTTTTTGTTTTTCAAGCAAATTGCTAATCCAAAAAACATGGCAAAAGCAGCAGAAGTATGTCCTGAGGGAAAACTCATATGCGTATGAAGATGAACCCCTTCAACCGTGTGCCAATCGGTTAGTTGAGAGAAAAAAATGCTTGGCCGTTCAACATCAGGGAAAACTAACTTTTTAAGAGCGTATACAATGGTTACGTTTAAAATAAGTGCGAAAGACACAATCGCAGTCCATCTAAATCGAATAAATAGCGTTAAGATAATTACTGCTGCGATGCTTAACCCTTCGGCTAAAGTGGTTGCGTATTTAAAAGTAAAATCGAAAAAAGGACTATTTAATTTGTTGATTATCAATTGAATGTAATTATTCTCTGCACAAATTAGTAGTAGAAGGGAAAATGAGAGAATGGTGGTATATGGATACATAAACCAACGATTACTATTGAGTATAGTTTTCACTTCATTCATAGAATTATGTTGCAAACATAGCGTCTTTTCAGTAAATTA
This sequence comes from Flavobacteriales bacterium, assembly GCA_016763645.1. Lineage (GTDB taxonomy): Bacteria > Bacteroidota > Bacteroidia > Flavobacteriales_G > NORP312 > NORP312. The sequence goes on along the minus strand of JAESTK010000110.1, from coordinate 9,708 downwards.
GCTGATTCATTTTATTATTTAGGCAATGCGCAGATTAATATTCATGCTTTTTAGTTTTATTACCCTTATTGGGAGCTCCCAGGAAGATACTATTAGGGTAATGCACTACAATTTATTGAATTACGGAAATTACACTTCGTATTGCACTACTGTCAATAATAATATTGATAGCAAGGATGAAAATCTTAGGACCATATTAGATTATTTAAAGCCAGACGTGTTTACTGTAAATGAACTTGGAGTTGATTTTGTTGGCTTGGAGAATAAATACGGAAAACGAATTTTGGATAGCACACTTAACGTTAACGGTGTTACTAAATATCAAAAGACGGAACACACTGGAGGATCATACTTAGTAAATATGTTATACTATAACTCTGAAAAACTGGTGTTTTACAAGCAAGAATTTATCTCTGATGATGCTAATAACCAAAGCTTGGTGAGAGAAATCGACTTTTACACTTTATACCACAATGACCCCACCTTGGCATCTCATAACGACACCGTTTTTGTCACTTTTGTTGTCGCACATCTAAAGGCTGGCTCAGGTCAATCAGACCTAGAAGATAGAGCTGCCGCTTCGTTAGCTATTATGGATTTTGTAGAGACTAATTATGCTGAGGTTGATAACCGAGTGATGTGTGGAGATTTTAATGTAAAAGGTGATTCAGAAGAAGGGTATTCTAATTTATTGAATTATGCCAATACTTCTATCCGATTTTATGACCCAATTGATGAACCGGGGTATTGGGGTGATGACGTGGCTTTTAAAAACCTTCATACTCAATCTACTCGCGATGTTTCCGTTCAAGGAGATTGTCCTTCGGGCGGAGGTTTAGACGATCGATTCGATTTTGTTTTAGCTTCTCAGTCAGTACTTTGGGGAGAAGCGGGGATTTCATATATCCCAAGTTCATATAAGGTTGTGGGTAACGATGGAACTTCATTTAATGACGATCTAAATACCGCAACAAATACTTCTGTTCCTCCATCAGTTGCCGATGCTTTATTCGATATGTCTCCACTTACCCGTAATAATCGATTTCAGAACTTCAAAAGACATTGTTAATGGAATTTATCAACCAAAGGCTAAGAGATTGAATATCGAATTTAACAATCCAATACAAACAAAGTTGTTTGTTCGTATACCTAATGATGTGGAGCTAAAATTGGCGGAACTATATGATATAAATGGTAGTTTGATTTATAGTAATAAAAATAGTATTAAGACGCGATTTGTAATTGATTCTGAAGATTTGAACACAGGAGTATATTTCTTGAAAATACAAACTAAAGAAGGTGAGATTGGAAACTACAAAGTGGTTAAAATTTAATCCCGTAAGGGTTTAACTGAATATCCCTGTGCTTCAAGAAGCGCAATAACGCCAGTATCTCCAGCAAGATGCCCTGCACCTACCGCGATAAAAACTGATTTATCTTTTATTAGTTCTTCTATAACGGGAATCCAATTTGCGTTACGAGTGTCCAAAAAATTAAGTTTAAAATCAGGGATATAGTCGGATTCAGCCATAGAATAGGCAGATAACGAATCGATATTTTGAGAGAGGTAAAGCTTAATTAACGTATCGAATTGGTTTTCTCCACCTTCCTCTTCCAATCCATCCATTAATAGTTTCACTTGGTTTTCGATGGAAACTTTATCAATTACATCAAACTGGTAATTGATGCTCTCCAAACCAATCGTTGTCATTTTGTTCTTTTTTGCCATCTTCATAAATTCTTCTTCGTAAGATTTTATATCGTCAAGTTGCTCGACAAGAATAACACTTGAAAGGAAAAATGGTTTTAAGCGCATATATTTTTCAGCTTTACTTTCTTTTATATTGGCTTCTTCAACCATATATTTTTTTAGCCTCACGAAAGAAGTGGAATCCATATGGTTGGCAATAGTTTCGTTATTTGGCAACAAAGTCTTTACCGCTAAATCAATTTTTTGCGCCATCGTCATATCCATATTTATTTCTGTGGCTAGCACTTTACAGTCACCAAATTTATCGGTTACGATATTCGGCATAAAAAAATATTTTTCGGTAATCAAGTGTATGGTGCCAAACAGGTATGATGGTTGCTTTAGTCTGTTGCCTGTTATCTCCCAAAAAAGTGAATTTTTTTCTACAGAAGCTTCTTGCTGTCTAAAAGCAAAAAGGCAGGGAACTAATAAAAGAATCCAGCCTAAGTGTTTAATATATTTCATTGTATTTATTTAGCTACAACCTTCTCAACAAAAGTTGAGCTTTGGGATTGTAATTTTACAAAAAAATTCCTTTTGGTAAATATGGAAATACCAGCTGTGAAATTCCAATAATTTCGTTTAAGTTTGATGAAATAAAAATGTTGTTTATGAGAATACAATTAGCATTGGTAGCAGCAGCAGTTGTAGTGGTAAGTTGTGCTGGTAAAAGTCAGAATAATGAAGAATTAGAAGGCACTTTTGATTATCAATGTATAGCATTTTACAATCTCGAAAACCTATTCGATACGCTGATTGACCCTGACTCAAATAAAATTTTGCAAGACGATTTTACGCCATCTGGATCAAAGAAATGGAACACTAAAAAGTATTACGAAAAGCTAGACAACTTGGCGCTAGTGATTTCGAAGCTTGGTGCCGAAAAAACTGAAAATGGGCTTGCAATTTTGGGCGTTTCTGAAATAGAAAATAAAAGTGTTTTGATTGACTTAGTTGCTCAAGAAAAAATAAAGTCAAGAAATTACCAAATAGTACATTACGAATCGCCAGACAAGAGAGGTATTGATGTCGGTTTATTGTATAACCCCACCTTTTTTAAGGTACTCTCAACGAGTGCTTATAATGTCAATAATCCCGAGGATTCTACTTGGCGAACAAGAAATCAATTGTTGGTTACGGGCGAACTGAATGGCGAACGAATTCACGTTATGGTAGTGCATTGGCCATCTAGAAGAGGAGGGCAGAAGAAAAGTGCTCCAAAACGAGACTTGGCAGCGAAAGTTGGTCGAACGGTTATAGATTCTATTTTAAAAGCGGAACCCAACGCTAAAATATTTTACATAGGAGATTTGAATGATGACCCAAAAGATGTAAGTGTTAGAAAAACGCTGGGTTCAGTTGGTGAAATTGATAAATTGGAAGAAGGAAACCTTTTTAACCCATTAGAAAGTTTTCACGAAAAAGGAATAGGATCGTTATGCTATAATGACGTTTGGAATTTGTTTGACCAAATTATTATTACGCAAGAATTAGTAAAAACAGATTATTCATCATATCGTTTTTCGAGTGTGGTAGTCTATAATAAAGATTACCTTATACAAAAATCGGGGAGATACGTAGGTTATCCTAAAAGAACATATTCTATGGGGCAATACAATGGTGGTTATAGTGATCATTTTCCTGTTTATTTATTTTTAATAAAAACGAAATAAAATGCCAAATAAACTCACAGGAATAACAATTGAAAAAAATAAAGTAAGCCAAGCGTTTACTTTGATAAGTTTTATGGTAGGGGAGTTGATTTTTGATGGCACTATAGAAGCTCCTGTTGAGGTTAGTAGATATCCTAATTTAGACAATGCCCATTTTCAGGATCTACGCATCAAAATGATGAATGATATAGCTACGAAAGAAGAAATATCACTGACTGTCGAAGATAGTTTGTTGTTGTATTTAATTGTAGATATGGTTTGCAAGTGTTTCGTGAGCGATGCCAATATTATACTTAGAGAAAAGGCACAAGAAAACATGGAAATAGATGCTGAAGAATACAAACAAGTTAGCTTGAGCTACATCCACTATGCGCAGTCGCTACTGCAAGAAATGAACGAAAAATTTGATGGAAATCCAACTTTTGACGATGTGCACGAAAAATTAAGTCATTGGAGAGAATAAGTTATAAATTCCTTAATTCTTTTTTCGCTAAATCGGTATAATATCCTTTGTCCGATACAATTTTTTGAAATGGAATTTTAGCTTTTTCAGTATCTCCTTTGGCATTAAACACCAAAGCTTTTTGCCATTCGGCATCAGCTTTAAATGGCGTTTTGTTGAGAAGATAAACGGTATCAAAATTTTCGATGGCCTTGTTGTACCTGTTCATTCCGAAATAACTTAAACCTGTGTAAAAAAGAGCATTATGGTCTTCGGGGTATTTTTCTAAAATCAAATAAAATTGATTTATCGCCCGAGTATATTTCTTCTTTTTGTAGAGAACCAATCCTTTTTCAAGAATTGTTTCATAAGTGTATTCTTTTTCGATAGTCATACTTTTTTCTTGAGCTTCCGCATACTTATCATCATTTTCGAATGCTGCAGGGGTAGATTCTTGAGCCAACTCAGCTTCTACTCCTATTCTTGCTGATTTAGACATAGGTTCTGCCCTGGGACTAAGGTCATCTTCTGAATAAATATTGCTGTAATCAACCACCAATAATTCTTTTATGTAAGTTGTTGGCAGCGTGTTACTAATTTCATTCTTTTTAGCTACCATTTCTTCAGAAACTATGGTTAAAATATCTTCACTTTCTGTTGTGTTTTCATCGGCCCAATTGTAGCTAACTTCTTTAGCGCTAACAACATTGATGGCTCCACTAGTAGTCATTGCTTTGGCCGTTGCTAAAACGGTAACGGTCTCGGCAAGTATTTCTTCAACTTCGAACTCTTCAGTATTATATTCTTCGATAACCTCTTCTACTACTTCGTCTTGCAATTCATCTTGGTAAACAATAGAATGTGTTTGCACAGAAACAGGCTTTTTTGCTGCACCAGAAGTAGTAATTTTAACTATCGAGTCCGAGATAGTTTTGGATTCATCTTGTTTCTCTAAATTTTTAATTTCCTCAACTTTTTCTTGTTTTGTTTGAGGTTTGTTTTCTGCTAAATTCTGGTTGGGGGCTACATCGTTTAATAACCAAAATAGACCCAGCAAAACACCGACTAAAGTGGCGGCTATTGCCATTCCTGAACGCCAATTTAGAAACGAACCCGCAGCAACGGTTCCGGTCAAAATTTTAATACCCGTATCTATCTTTCCGATGGAGGCAACAGGACTTGTAGAAAGAGTAATTCCTTCCATAGCGTCCATGCACATTTCGCAACTTAGCAAATGCTTTTCTACGGTATTGCTTTCGTGTGACGATAAACTGCCCGAATGATAATTCAGTAGCTTTTCTTTCGAAAGGCATGGCCCAACTTCGAATATTTTATGTGGCGAAAACTGATCCATAATTTTCTGTCAACTTAATTTTTAAATTCCGCTTTCCGTTTTGGATATAGCTTTTCACTTTTTTAAGTGAATAACCTGTTATATCTGCCACTTCGGTGTAACATTTCTCTTTTATAAAAAAGAGTTTAATACATTCTTTTTGTTCATCTTTTAACTCTTCTATTGCCTCTTCAAGGTGTTCTAATTTGGTTTCGGTATCATCCAGAATTTCTAATCCATCGTTTGCTTGAGAAACACAATAATCGTCAAACTTTTTGTTGGTAGCAACTTGATTTCTAATTTGCATTAGACAATGATTTTTTGCTACAACATATACCCACGATTTAAAACTTTTTACTTGTTGATGTTTTAAATCAACAATCAGTTTTTCGAAAACATCGAGAACCGCATCTTTACTTTTTTCCTCGTTTTTGAAGTATTTCATGCACAAGCCAAACATCAAATGAGAATACCTTTCGAATAGTGGACTGAGGTATTTTTTGTTGCCATTTTTTTGGTAACGAGTAATTAGCTCACCATCCGAAAGGTTCTCAATATTATGTTTAACAAATAAGAACATCTATAGGCCAGCTCCTTTTCTTCTATTATACAGGTCAAAGTAGCTTTTGGTTTCTACAACAACGATACCACCTGTTACATCTCCGTATTTTGCAGGAATTCCTCCTGTGTAAACCGTTATTTCTCCTATTGCTACGGATGGAATTCCTAAACCGGCACCTCTGTTTTTTACACCATCAATAAAGTAAAGAACTGCATCTGCCCGAGCACCCCTAAAGTACAGTTGTTGTCCGTCTCCACTTTGAGTAACACCGGGCATTGTGGCAATTAAACTAATGGGGTCTTTTGCAACAGGGCTGTGTTCCAAATCTTTATAGGTTAAAGTCATTGCAGTGGGGTCTTCTGGTTTTATTAAGCGTTCGATACCTTCATATTTAATGCCAACCACAACAAATTCATCCATTTCGATACTTTCGGAAACAAACATGTCGGTTATCCATGTAATTTTATCTTTATTAACTACCACCCCTTCAATAACAATTGGGTTCATACCTATAACTTTAATGTAAAGGTTGTATGTGCCCGCTTGCAGAGGCTTTATTTGATAACGACCATCTATATCGGTCATTGTGCCGATTTTAACTCCTCCGACTTCAACATACACACTCGCTCCTGGGGCTGATAGTTTTGAATCTTCTTCAAAAACCTTCCCTTTAATTTCTCCTTGACTAAAACCGATTGTTGGCATAATTAACAGGATTAGTACACCCAATAATTTTATTTTCTTTTTCATAGCTTTTTGTTTTGTGTTCCGATTTCCTCGAAACTAGTTTAACATTGTCTGCTATTGAGATGCAAGAAGAATTAAAATTCCATAAAAGTTTAGAAAAATAAAAAGGGCTATCAGTAAAAGTTGATAGCCCTTTGATAATCTAGTTTAACTGAGGTTATTTAACCAAAGTAATTTTCTTTTTAATGATTCCTTTATCTGATTGAATATCTAGAAAATAAAGGCCATTTTCAAGGGTGTTTAATTCAACTACTTCGGTGGTCGCATTAATTGTACCACTCAACACAACAGCACCTAATGAGTTATAAACAGCATAGCTACTTGCTTTAACATCGTTTGAGTTGATGGTAACAAATCCATTTGAAGGATTAGGGAAAACCGTAATCATATTGTTGATGATAGCTTGGTTTATACCTGTTACTGTAGCAGCAGAACTGATTGAAGAACAGCCGTTATTGTCAGTAATAGTACAACTATAAGAACCTGGAAGCAGGTTTGTTGCATCCGCAGTTGTTTGAGCAGAAGCATCATCCCACAAGTAGGTGTAAGGTGTAGCACCTCCGCTTCCGATAACTGATGCGCTTCCATCGGCACAAGTGCCACAGGTAGCAGGAGAAAAGGCATTAATAGACGCTGACAGTGTAAGACTTTCGCCTACAAGCACTATTACCACAGTGCTCTGCGCGCCATCAGAAATAGTCACGTTATTGGTACCTGAACAAACACCCGTTGCCATAGCTGTTGTAGCTCCGTTTGGCCAAGTGTAAGTATATGCACTTGCAATTCCACCAACAGCAGAAACTTCTCCCGTTCCATCGCAACTGACAGCACAAGATGCTTGAGTGGTTGTTCCTGCAAAACCTAATAAGTTATTTTTGTACAAATATTGAGCGGTTAACGCATTGTTGTTTACATCTGTTGTAATTTCTGCAACAGGAGAAGTTTCTCCATTTGCGTACCAAGTGTAAGTGTAGGTTGTGTCAAGTATTGGGTTTTCAGGAATAAACTGTCCAACAGGAGCTAATTCCCATGTTTGTGCAGTTACTCCTAATGCAGTAGCAGTAAGAAAATCATCGATAAAAATATAAATGCTGTCAATCGATTCTTGAATTTTGTATTGTCGAGCAGAACTAAAAGTTCCTCCTGGAGTAGTTACGTTACCTTCTGCATCCATAGTGCTGACAGTGTACATGGTGCGAATTATTCGTAAAGAATCTTTGTTGGTAAGTCCAAATGCCTCCATGTCTGTAGTCATTGTAAAGCCTGCAGTATCGTTAAAACTTGTTCCTAACGATGCAGGAAAGGTTATCAGTGTTTCGACATTAGAATAAACAATTGCGGTTTGAAATCCTAAATTTAAAGGATCTCCGGCAAAACCGTCTAATGTTGCTTCCGTAGCGCTATTGGTAAAGTACGCGTCTTGATTTACAGCGCTAAGAGCAACGTTAGAGGTAGAAAAGTCGTTAGTAAAAGGTGTAGTGGTTGGGTCAATAAAATTGTTGGTATCTATCGTGTGTTGTAAAATGTTGGCCAAGTCCCAAGTTAGGCCAGCGCCCGAACCACCAATTGTTACAGATGGAGTTGAGTCATTTACTAAAATTGCGGAAGTTCCTATTACTGGGAAATCGGCAGAGGTAACAGTTACTTGCGCTTTAAGCCCTAGTAAGGTCGTAAAAGATAAAATTGTAAGTAGTGTTTGTTTCATGATTGTCTTATTTAGTTGGAATTAGTTTTCTGTTCATTGTGCCTTTATTGTTACTTAAGCGTAGTAAATAATTACCGCTTTTTAGGTGTGAGATATCTATTGTATATTGTGCTTCTTCAATTATTGTTGCGAACACTTCTTTACCCGTAATATCTTGTATAGAAACTTGTGTAGTGTTGTTATTCTCTAGCTCAATTGTAAAAATTCCTGTGGTTGGGTTGGGGTAAATAGAAATTTTGCCAAATGAGTATCCTTCAATACCGGTATAAACTTGTACAGAATCTACCACTATTGAGCACCCGTTTGCATCTGTCATTGTTATTGAATAGTAATCTGCAGCATCACAAGATTGCTGTGTTGTGTCTCCGTTCGACCATAGGTAAGTGTATGGAGATTGACCGCCATACATTTCAAAATAACCAGAGCAGCCACCACTTAAAGCTATTCCTATAGTGTAGCTCAGAGAATCATTTTCGGTAATGGTGCTACTTGTAATTTTAGTGCACCCCAGCACATTGGTTATTGTTACTGAGATAGCTCCCGCTGAAAGCGCATTAGAACTGTCTGTCAAAGCACCATCGCTCCAGTTATAAAAATAAGGGGTTAGCCCTCCTGTTGCCGTTACGGTCGCAACGCTAGTTGAATCTCCGAAACAGAGAACGGTAGGGGTAATTAATGTGGTTTCAATCGTATCAGGATTCATTATAGTAAACGCGGTATCGAAAAAACAAGCATTTGCATCGGTAATGGAAAGCGAATAAGTATTCAATCCCAAACCTGTGATTGTAGCAGTTGACGCACCGTTATCCCACATATAAGAAAAAGGAGAAGTTCCGCCAATGGTTGTAACATCAATTACACCAGTGTTAATGTCTCCGGCACATTGCACATAGCCTCCGCTAATTTGTGTTGAAATAGGGGTAGGGTCGTTAAGAGTTAATGCCGAAAAAGCAGTATCATTTAAAGCGTCAATAACAGTAACACTATATGTCCCTGAGCAAAGTCCCGTGATATTCGAGCTTGTTTCTCCGTTGTCCCAAGCATATGTAAAAGGTGATATGCCAACGGTTGGTGTAACTGTAATTGCGCCATCGCACATTGTAGGGCAGCTAATGTATGTTGGTACAAGCGTTACCAAAACAGCTCCACCTACTTGGTATTCGAGTGAAATAATATTGCCATTTGGGGCATCAGTTCTCATGTCAACCAGTGGATGTTTTTCTCCGTTAGCAATCCATTTGTAAATAAATGTAGTGTCAATTATTGGATTTTCGTCTATTACTCCAGCGATTATGGGCGACATTACCCATTGACTTGCAGGTACTCCTAAGAAACTGGCAATGGCAGCGTTAGTTACGTAAATGTAAACAGAATCGATTGACTCTTCCATGCCTGATTGGCGTAAAACTTCATGAGTTCCGGTTGGAAGAGTTAAATCTCCATAAGCATCTAATGTGCTAGATGAATAAGCGTAGTGTTTTACCCATATCGAATCT
>JAESTK010000109.1 GCA_016763645.1 Flavobacteriales bacterium | reverse complement strand
CGTTCGAGAATACTCGAAGTCTTTTCTAAGGGAGAATTCCCTCTTGGAGACTCCGAATATATTCGGACTGGTTAGGGAGATTGACCAAGTGCTTTTCGACATGAGCTCACATTAAGATAACTGTAAATCAGCCACTTACCTACTTCCGTGATTAATCGAACTCAGGTTTACAGTAAAACTACAAAATTCTCACAACTTCAATAGTCCTCACCCACACTAATCATTTCGTTACCAACCCTTATACGTATCCTACAAACAAAAAACGCCCTCCGTTTCCGAAAGGCGTTTTTTTTTAGTTTATTAAGAATGTTTTGTGATTAGCTTTCTAATTTTTGCTTAATAGCGACCTCTTCATAACCTTCAACAATATCGCCAACTTTGATGTCGTTAAATTTATCGATATTCAGACCACATTCGTAACCTGTAGTAACCTCTTTTACATCATCTTTAAATCGTTTTAACGACCCAAGATTACCCGTGTACGTTACTACACCATCTCTAATAATTCGAACCTTGGTGTTTCTGGTAATCTTACTATCTAACACATAGCACCCTGCAATAGTTCCAACTTTAGATATTTTGAAGGTCTCACGAATTTCGATGTTACACACGATTTTCTCTTCAATTTTATCTTCAAGCATTCCCTCCATTGCCGCTTTTATTTCGTCAACAGCATCATAAATAATAGAATATAAACGGATATCTATTTCTTCTTTCTCGGCTAATTTACGTGCCGAGCCTGAAGGTCGAACTTGGAAACCTATAATAATTGCATCGGAAGCGGTTGCTAACAATACATCAGATTCTGAAATCTGACCAACAGATTTATGAATTACATTAACTTGTATTTTTTCTGTAGAAAGCTTAATCAACGTATCAGATAAGGCTTCAACAGAACCATCAACATCACCTTTAACAATAATGTTTAGTTCTTTAAAGTCTCCAATTGCTAATCTCCTTCCAATTTCATCAAGAGTAACGTGTTTCTTTGTCCTAATGCCTTGCTCACGCTGCAACGTCATACGTTTATCGGCAATACGTTTTGCTTCTTTTTCGTCCTCCAAAACATTAAATTTATCACCTGCGTTTGGTGCGCCATTCAATCCAAGAACTGTTACTGGAGTGGCTGGACCAGCCTCTTTAATGTTATGACCTCGCTCGTCTTGTAAGGCTCTTACTTTGCCAGAGTAACAACCTGCAACGATAACATCGCCAACTCGCATTGTGCCTGACTGAACAAGCACTGTTGTAACATATCCTCTACCTTTATCTAGGGAAGATTCGATAATTGTACCCACTGCATTCTTATCTGGGTTTGCCTTGAGCTCTAATAATTCAGCTTCTAATAATACTTTTTCGAGTAATTCCTCGATATTAATACCATTTTTAGCTGAAATTTCTTGGCATTGGAATTTACCACCCCAATCTTCGACTAAGATGTTCATTTGAGAAAGCTCTTCTCTTACTTTATCAGGATTAGCACCTTCTTTATCAATTTTGTTAATCGCAATTACGATTGGTACTCCTGCGGCTTGAGAGTGATTAATTGCTTCTTTTGTTTGGGGCATTACAGCATCGTCTGCAGCAACCACCACCACCACCACATCTGTAACTTGTGCCCCTCTGGCGCGCATTGCGGTAAATGCCTCGTGACCAGGAGTATCTAAAAATGCAATTCTTTTTCCATTTTCTAGTGTAACACTATATGCGCCTATATGTTGGGTAATACCACCAGCTTCTCCAGCAATTACGTTTTCTTTTCTAATATGGTCGAGTAAAGATGTTTTACCGTGATCAACATGTCCCATTACGGTTACGATTGGCGCTCTTTCTACTAAACTATCTTCAGCGTCTTCAGCCTCAATAATTTGTTCTTGAACTTCTGTACTGATAAATTCGACCTTAAAACCAAATTCTTCAGCTACAATTGTTAGCGTCTCTGCATCTAGCCGTTGATTTATAGAAACAAACATCCCTAAACTCATGCAAGCGCCAATAATTTCGTTTACTTGAACGTCCACCATTATTGCCAACTCACTTGCTGTTACAAACTCTGTAACTTTAAGAGTCCCCTTATCTATTTGTTCTTGTATTGCATCAGCTTCTGCTTGATACCCTGCAGCTTCTCTTTTTGCCTTTCTGTGTTTAGCACCTTTGTTTTTAGCGCCACCACCACGGCCACCACTTAATCTAGCTAAAGTTTCTTTAACTTGGGCTTGAATTTGTTCAGGTGTAAGTTCTGCTTTTTGCTGTCTTCTCCCTTTTCCTTGGCTCGGTTTTCCGCGCCCTCTGGAAAAATCTTTTTTATCGACAACACCAGAACTTAATCTTTTACGTTTGCGTTTTTTATCTGCTGCGGCATTATCAGATGATGATGCCACTGGTTTTTTCACTTTTGGTTTTATTACAGGAAGGTCAATTTTTCCAACAACGGTAGGTCCACCTAAGTTATCAATTTTAGTGAAAATGTGTTCGGGAGAGGACCTTTTCTCTTCCTTTTTCGCCACCACAGTAGGCTCTTTTTTTACAGGTGTTTCTTTTTTCTCTTCTGTTTTTTTCTTTGACTTCTTAGGGTCAATAGAGTCTAAATCGATAGTGCCTAGAACTTTGGGTTCTTCTTTTTCCTTAGCTACTGGTTTTACTTCTTTAGATTCTTCGATTACCTCTTCAGGTTTTGATTTTTGGTCAGTAACATTTTCAAGGTTTTTGATGATGATGACTTCCTGTTCTTCAACCCTTTTCATCGGTTTACGTTCAGTGTCTTCGATTGTAATAGTTTCTTTTACCTCAATTTTCCTTTGTGAAAGTGCGTCTGATTTTGCTTTGGCGGTTTTGTCTGACTGAAATTCTTCGACTAAAATTTCATAAGTACCCCCATCAATTTTTGTATTCGGGTTAGATTCTACCTGAATATCTTTTGTTGCCAAGAATTCAACAATAGTGTCAATTCCTAGGTTTAACTCTCTTACTACTTTACTTAATCTTTTTGGCTTCGCCATACTATTTACTGTTTATTATCCTCTACTCTTTCAGCTAATTGGCTTCGAATATTCAAAATTATTTACCTTCATTTCCGTAACTCTGTTCCAATTAATTAACAGAGTTATGAAGATAGCAAACCGTTATTCGAATTCTGCTTGTAATATCGACAATACCTCATCGATAGTTTCTGCTTCTAAATCGGTACGTTTAACTAAGTCGTCTTTACCTATTTCAAGAACACTTCTTGCAGAGTCACATCCAACTGCTTTCAACTCATCGAGTATCCAATGTTCTATTTCATCTGCAAATTCTTCTAAATCAACATCTTCTGCTTCGCTGCCCGCTTCACGATAT
>JAESTK010000108.1 GCA_016763645.1 Flavobacteriales bacterium | reverse complement strand
TTTTCTGCGTTTATTCTTCTTTACTGGTGGTATTAAGAAAATTACACCAAGAAGTGTCATAAAAAGTGCTCCAAATAAAAACGCGAAAAATATTGCTAACGAACCTATGAGATTAGGCAATAGCATTGGCACGTTACCTTTTTCTCGTCTGGTTGATATTAAATACCTAAACATTAGTGGCTGAACAGTAAACGAGACGAACACTACAGATAAAATGCCGATTATAGATAACGAAGCTATTGACTTCAACGCAGGGTGTTCTGCTAAGATTAAAACTCCAATACCAACAATAGTGGTAAAGGCCGAAAGTAAAATTGAAGTTTTGTATGAACCTGTATGCTTTGCGCCTGTTTTGTACTCCTGTTGTAGCCCGCGAGTTATAAAAATGCTGTAATCAATTCCTAATCCAAAAATAAATGTTGAAATAATGATATTAAAAATATTGAACTTAATATCTAAGAGCCCCATTAGTCCTAACGTCCAAAACCAACTTAGAGCCATAGGAATAAAAGTTATAAGTGCTAGTTCAACCCTTCCGTACGCGATAAATAGTATCAGAAAAACAATGATTAGCGATACTTTTACGAGTTTAGAAAAATCTTCGGTAAGGATTGAAATGAATTTTTCTGTAATATATTGCTTGTCCACAACGGTAACTTCACCAATATTATCTAGTGCTGCGTAAACTTTTGCAACATCTTCGCGCTCTACTTTTAGTTGTGTTGTTACGGTTGCCCCATTTTCGTCATCTGTAATGTATTCAGCCAAAAAATTATTTCGTAACTCGTCAAATTCTGACAAATCCACCACTTTAAAATCTGTATCGAGCAGTTTATAAAACTGCTTAAAAGCCTTTTCCTTGAACTTGAACTTGGCTCCTTCAGCAAGTAGAGTCGCTTTGACTAATTCCTTTTTTTCTGATGTCCAATAAGCATTCCACCGTTTTATTTTTAAGCGTTGCAGTGAATCGGAAAGTAATAAATTACTCACCGCAGCATAGTTTTTTACCAAGCCTTGCTCCTGTAGTTTTCTAATCTCTTTTACCGATTTTTCATTTTTTTGAAGCGCTTCATTTAATGTTGCTCCTGTCGAGACAACAAATACCGACTTTAGAGTGTAGCTGTTTATTTCGTTTAGGTGTTTCTCAGCTTCACGTAATTCATCAGACATGTAATTCATCTTCATCATGTCTTCTTCTATACCCACTTTGCTGTAGGTAAAAAAACAGCCAATAGTTACTAGCAAAACAGCAAGTAACAAAATTTTACTTTTCTCGAATTGTATTGCAGCAAACCTTTCCAGCCAATTTAATTTTAACTCAGCTTGTGGTTCTTTCTTCTTAAACCTTAATAAATGGGGCAAAACGATTATGCAAAATAATGCTGCACTAAAAACACTAACTGCTGCGAATAAACCAAGCTCATTCAATGCTTCGGCACGAACCATGTACAAGCACAAAAATGCTGATGCCGTTGTTAAACAGCTCATAAAAATGGGTGTAGAAATATCTTTAAGCACTTTACGTGGATCGCCAACATTCTTAAAATGCGTGATGGTATGCAGGGCAAAATCGATGGTAATTCCCAACAATACTGAACCTACTGCCAATGCAACTGTTGATACGCTAGAATTTACCAAATACAAGGCTGCTAAACCAAATGTTCCGCCAAAAAGCACTGGCAGAAGTATAAATATGAAAATAGTCGGCTTACGGTAAAATAGACTGATAAAAAGCATTAGAATAGCCATCGCGATACTTACTGTAAGCTTAATATCCTTTTCTATTCTTCTTGCATTACCAACAGCTACGGCCATTGCTCCAAAATATTCTCCTTTTACTTTGTTATCGAAAACTCGTGAAGTTTCTTTCATTGTTTCGTTAATTCCTTCAAGTAAAATGGAATTGTTTTGTGTTTCATTGTTCGGGTTTGCCGAGGTTAAAAACATCAAAATATGCTTTTCATCTTTAGTGATAACATAGCCATCGCGAAGCTTGTAATTATCATCGAGCTGAAGTTCTTCCATCTTTTTCATTGCCAAACCTGTGATGCCAATTGGGTCCTTAACAATAAATTTTTTCATAATCATGCTTACCGGAGAGATAAGTGTTTTGTAGTTTTTCTCCATCGATTTTCCTATCGCTTTGATAGAAGTCATTGTATCGAGCGAACTATAATCATCTTCGGTTAAGAAAAAAGGAAGGTTTTTATAAAAAGTGCCGTACACTTTTTCGATAATATTGTCATCGAATTTATAGGTTATCTCGTCAATATATTCGGGTTGAAATTTACTAGAAAGGCTGTCAACAAATAGATTTATATATTCGATTAATAAATCTGGATCAGCTTTGGTTGTATCGGATAATGATGCAGTAAGCACCATTTTATCCATAAATTTTGAGCTTTCTAAAATTTTATTCAGCTCTGCAACTTTGTCATCAACTGGCATCATTCGAGCAATATCCTCTTCAAGCGTGAGCTTAGAAGCTAAATACCCTGCAGATAAAAAACAGACCAAAACCAAAGACAAAAAGAGCCATCGCTTAGAATCGATTAGATTGTATATTGAAACGAAAAATTTACCCATTAGAGGCTACTGTTTTTTCTTTTCGAAACAAAGTAAGGAGCAAAAAAGTAGTGAAACCAGTAACAATAGCCATCGCGCATGACAACACAACGGCTCCAACTAGATACTCAATTAAAAAGCCAGAAAATGCATCAAAGCCATTTTCATTGAAATTATTGGCCAAATTATGTGCTTCACTAAGCGTTTCGGAAAAACTAGTGAATGTTCCGAAACACACCTCGCCAGTCATTTTGCTAAAAATTAACACAAAAGGAATGAGCGGAAGAATACTTATTTGTGCCGTTAACCCTACAATAACTTTATTCCATTTCATGGCTACTGCACCCATAATTGCGAGTACAAATTGAAAGCCCCACAAGGGAATTATTCCCATAAAAAACCCGAAGGCAACTGACAATGATTTAACCGCATTAGACTCATTGGATGCTAAAATTTCATCTTTGTAAATCCGTTTTAGGTTCTTCGCGTTTATTCCTCTAATCAATCGAATGGGGTGATAAATTAGTAATGCCAGGGTAAATAAATAGGTGTTCAAAAATGAAAATCGGTAGAAATCCCATTTACGAAAATGCGTAACACGCTCATCTCCCTCTTGATAAATTACATCGACCGGCACAGAAGTTACATTTACTCTTCGCCAAGCAGCTTTTACAATATTCTCTGCTTCGAACTCGTAACGCCCTGTGATAAATCGCATTTTGTTCATTAACTTTACAGGGTACAGGCGATAACCAGACTGTGTATCTGGTAGTCGAATTCCTGTTTCTGCCCAGTACCAAAAATTCGAAAATTTATGTCCAAATTGGCTGCCTTCAGGAATATGAGCTTGATCCATATTTCGAGCACCGACAATTATTGAACCTGGCTCTTTCTCTATTTTATCCAGAAATTTCGGCAAATCTTTTGCAAGGTGTTGCCCATCAGAATCGATTGTTATTGCATATTCATAACCCAACTCTTCTGCTTTTCTAAACCCCGCTTTCATAGCATTTCCTTTACCTTTATTCGGAGAATATGATAAAACTTCAATGTTATCGATTAATGCTAAAATATCAGCTGTAGAATCTGTTGAACCATCATTTACCACTAAAATATTGGAGGTGTATTTTTTACAGCTCTCAACAACACTTTTAAGCGTTTTTTCGTTATTGTAGGTAGGGATAAGCACGCAGCATTTTAGCTGATTAAATCTTGTGCTATGTTCTTCTTTTTGATTCATTAACAAATCTATGCTAATAACATCAGACGCTAGGCTTACACCCCAGTTAACTCTTGTCTTATATTTGCTGCAAAAGTAGAAAAAATGAGTACTATTCGCTGTTTTCTTTTAAGCACATTACTGATGTTTTCTTTTGGTGCATTCGCTCAAGAA
>JAESTK010000107.1 GCA_016763645.1 Flavobacteriales bacterium | reverse complement strand
GTCATATCGAAATTCAAATAGCAGGAGATAGGTATGGTAACGCTTGTCATTTGAGTGAAAGAGATTGTTCGATTCAAAGACGACACCAAAAACTTGTAGAAGAAACGCCATCTCCATTTATGACTCCAAAACTGAGGAAGAAAATGGGTGCTGCAGCTATAAAAGCCGCAAAAGCTGTTAAGTACGAAGGTGTTGGCACTGTTGAATTCTTAGTAGATAAAAACCGTGATTTTTACTTCATGGAAATGAATACTAGAATTCAAGTTGAACATACCATTACGGAGGAAGTAATCAACTTCGATTTGGTAAAAGAGCAAATAAAATTAGCCGCAGGAATTGAAATTACAGGAGAAAGTTACGAGCCCCAGCTACACGCAATTCAGTGTAGAATAAACGCAGAAGACCCGTTTCACGATTTCAGACCATGTCCAGGTAAAATAACCAATTACCATGCTCCTGGTGGTCACGGAATTAGAATTGACACACATGTTTATGCGGGATATACGATTCCACCGAATTACGATTCAATGATTGCTAAACTTATTACTGTTGCTCAAACTCGTGAAGAAGCCATTACCAAAATGGAAAGGGCTTTAGATGAGTATATCATCGAAGGAATTAAAACGACTATTCCATTCCATCAACAATTAATGAAACACCCTAAATTTAGAGAGGGGGATTTCACTACTAAATTTATGGATGATTTCGAGATTAAGAAAGTGTAAGTAAAACCGATTTAATTGAAGAAGGAATTTGACTAGGTTGAATTCCTTTTTTTATGCAGTAGCTTTTGCTCCCGATTCTGCTTTATTGCCAACCATTTTGTGTGCGTACTCAACAATGGCAATATCATCGTATTCGCACTCGCGGTAGAGCTCTTCTTGCGACCCGTGCTCAACTATTCTATCCGGCATGCCAAGTATTTTTACTTGCGCAGAATACCCGTGAGTTGCCATAAATTCAAGAACAGCACTTCCTGCTCCACCAACGACACAACCATCTTCAACCGTGATTACCTTATTGAATTTGCCAAAAACTTCGTGAAGCATTACCTCATCTAAAGGCTTTACAAAACGTAAATCATAATGAGCAGCATCAATGCCTTTAGACTCAAGTGTTGCACAAGCAGAAATTGCGTATTTACCAATTGGCCCGATTGTAAGAATTGCAATGTCCTCACCGTTCCTAATTTTCTGACCTGTACCAACTTTAATTTTTTTCATCGGTGTTTTCCAATCTGTCATAACCCCTGGCCCTCTCGGGTAGCGAATTACAAACGGGACTCCTGTTTCTTTCAGTTGAGCAGTGTACATTAAGTTTCTTAATTCCGATTCATTTAACGGAGCTGAAACTACTAAATTTGGGATACAGCGCATATATGCCAAATCATAAGCACCATGGTGTGTAGGGCCATCGGCACCAGCAATTCCACCTCTGTCTAAACAGAATACAACGTGCAAGTTTTGCATAGCAACATCATGAATCACTTGGTCGTAAGCCCGCTGCATAAATGATGAGTAAATGTTACAAAAGGGAATCATTCCTTGCGTAGCCAAACCAGCTGAAAATGTAACGGCATGTTGTTCCGCAATACCTACATCAAAAGCTCTGTTGGGCATTGCCTTCATCATAATATTGAGTGAGCAACCAGAGGGCATGGCTGGAGTTACGCCCATTATTTTGTCATTTTTCTCAGCCAACTCTACAATAGTATGCCCAAAAACATCTTGGTATTTTGGTGGTTGAGGACTTTTAGGAACCACTTTAATAATTTCGCCAGTATCTTTGTTAAATAACCCAGGGGCATGCCATTGAGTAGCAGAACCATCTTCGGCAGGTTGGTAGCCTTTCCCTTTTTTTGTTAAAACGTGTAAAATTTTTGGTCCTGGAATATCTTTTAAATCTCGTAGTACTTTTGTTAAGTGGTCTACATCATGCCCATCTACTGGGCCGAAATACCTAAAATTAAGCGATTCAAATAAATTACTTTGCTGTAACAATGAGGATTTTACTGCGCCTTCAACTTTTGATGCAATTTCTTGAGCACTTGCACCAAATTTGCTGAATTTTCCGAGTAAATTCCAAATTTCGTCTTTGACTTTATTGTAGGTGTGAGATGTTGTGATGTCGGTTAAATAATCTCTCAACGCTCCAACGTTAGGGTCTATTGACATGCAGTTATCGTTGAGAACTACCAGTAAATTAGTGTCAGCAACTCCTGCGTGATTTAATCCTTCGAAAGCTAAACCAGCAGTCATAGAGCCATCACCTATAACTGCGATGTGTTGTTTATCTTTTTCCCCTTTTACTTGGCTTGCAACTGCCATGCCTAATGCAGCCGAAATTGATGTTGAAGAGTGGCCGACACCCATGGTATCGTATTCGCTCTCTTTTCGTTTTGGAAATCCGCTTAGTCCCTTGTATTTTCTGTTGGTATGAAATATTTCTCGTCTTCCAGTCAGGATTTTATGCCCATAAGCTTGGTGTCCAACATCCCAAACGAGTTGGTCGTATGGAGTATTAAAAACGTAATGCAGGGCAACGGTAAGCTCAACAACGCCAAGGCTCGCTCCAAAATGTCCCCCTTTACGAGAAACTACATCGATAATAAAATCGCGAAGCTCATCACAAACTTGAGCTAATTGATTTTCCTTAAGCTGTCTTAAATCTTTTGGAAACTCAATTTTTTGAAGAAGCTCGCCTGTTGTTATATCCATAGAGTCATTCCGTTAGGAAAAGCAAAGATATTAAACAAAAGGGAGTCATTCATGGTATTCGGTCAAGTTTTGCACAATGAGTACGTTTACTCTGTTGATACAGTTGTTCAATAGAATGGTTCATTCGACAAGATGAAAAGCAATGTTTTTAGTGCAACACTCCTGTTTCACTGGCCCCCTCGGCAACGTATTTCGATTTTACTTTGAGGATTTCATAAACGCTTTCTCGAATCCCATCTGCCATAGCACCGGTGGGCAAGCTGTTGGCTTCTTCTCCAAAAGGGTCTTCAATTTCTTCTGAAATAACTTCAATGCCCATCATGGCAAATGCCATAACCATTACTGCTGGGATAGTTAAGTATTCGAATTTTGGAACCAAACCAAACGGAAGAATAAATATGTATATAAGTATAAACATTTTTATAAATGTAATATGAGAGAACGGAATCGGTGTTTTCTTTATACGTTCGCAGACTCCGAGCACATCAATCGACCCTTGTAAAATCGTTCTAATTTGCATTTTATCGAATTCGCTCATCATGCCTGCATCGGCAATCTCTTTCACTTTAACATACATATTTGATGCAATCGCGTTTGGTATGTGCTTCACTTTTTCATATTCTTCGGCTGTTTTCGCATTGGTAAAAATTAAACTGTCTCTTGCAGTATTTGTGTCGAATCGGAGGTGCCACCTCAAGGCAATAGCAAAATTAGAGATGTGAATTACAAAAAATTTACGTAACCTTCTATCACCTGCAGGGATGTGGGTATTTAAATGAAGTGCCAACGTTCTAGAGTCATTTATTAATTTACCCCAAGCTTTTCGTCCTTCCCACCACCGGTCGTATGCACTATTCAGTCTAAAAACTAAAAACATCGAAAGCACAAACCCCAGCATAGAGAAAAACATGGAGTCCATGGTGAGTTTGCCATTCAGCCAATGCATATTGAATATCGTAATAACGGTAGTATATACAGCAACAATACCAACAAATTTAGCTAACTGTTGTTGGTTATAACTTTCTTTAAACGTTTTTGCAATTGTCTTAAAAAGTACTCCCCACTCTTTCGATTCATATACAATCATAGTTCTGTTCTTCTTTTGAAGGTCGCCAAAAGTAAACTTTTGAGTTTAGTTAGAAAAGGGGTGTTTTGTTTAATGATTCGTAAGCTTCATCAATAAGAAACTTATCGTTCTCTGCTCCCTGTACGGCTAACGCATCAACACGTTCGTTTAGCACATTACCCGCATGCCCTTTTACCCATGTAAATTTAACATTTTGGGTAGGATATATTTTTAAGAATCGTTTCCATAAATCAGCATTTTTTTTGCCTTTAAATCCCTTTTTCTGCCATCCAAAAACCCATTTTTTTTCTACAGAATCGATAACATATTTAGAATCCGAGAAAATCATTACATTATTGTTGGGTTGCTTTATCATTTCTAAAGCAGCGATAACCGCAAGTAATTCCATTCGGTTATTGGTAGTTAAACGATACCCAACAGAAACTTCCTTGCGGTGTTTTCCGGACATGATAACAATACCATAGCCCCCCTGTCCAGGGTTTCCTTTAGCGGAGCCATCGGTGTAAATTGTAATCTCAGCCACTAAAAAATGATATACTCTTGAGGGTCGATAGGGGTTCCGTTATGCCACAATTCGAGGTGTAAATGTGGCCCTGTTGTCAATTCGCCAGACTCCCCAATAATAGCAATCGCTTCCCCTGCTCTTACTCTCTCTCCCACTTTTTTAAACAATACGGAGTTGTGTTTATATATCGAAAGAAGATTGTTTTCGTGTTGTATTTGGATGATATGACCTGTTTCTGAAGTCCAGGTAGCAAGAATTACTGTGCCGTCTAATGTTGATTTGATGGCTTCGTTTTCGGGCGCAATAATGTCAACGCCATAGTGCTGTTCCGTTAAACTAAAAGTTGATGAGATAATCCCTTTGAGAGGAGTAAAGAAAAACATTTTAGAGATAGATGAGGCAGCTTCGTCTTCACTTTTAAAATGGAGATTGTATTGATCTTCTGACTCAATTCGTTGTCTTAGCAGAGAATCTTGTTTGGATGGAATATTTTCAATTTCTTGAATAGAAATGGGTTCTCCAGAGGGAGTAATAGAATCTAATTTATCGGGATTTTTACCTTGTAGAATTGCTCGAATGTTTTCAGCATATTGTAATTCTAACCTAGCTTTCTCTTTTAATGAGTCGGCTCGCATTAAAGAATACGCTGCCATTTGTTTAGTTTGTACATCGGCATATCCAGGAATAATTTCTCGAATGGGGGTAAAAGCAATCAAAATAGAGGTGATAAAAACAACAACCAAAACGATAATTCCTCCCCACGTATAAACATTGAGAGGCGAGAGTATCATTGAAAACTTCACTTCAAAAGTGTCGTCATTCATCACAACTAAACGAAATTTATTTCGTAAGCTTCTGATGATTTTTTTCTTTTTACCTAGCTGTTCTATGCTCATATTCTTACTGCAAATATCACAATTATCTTAAAGTTGTGCTGATACAAACGGTATCTTCTAAAAATTAAAATAATTTTGTTCGTTATTCGTTGTAGTAGATTGCAATAAATACAAGCATTATTTGAAGAACAAATTTTTAAATACAAAGATTAATTTACTAGCAGTCTCGCTATTGATTTTATTTGGGTGTTCTACCGAAAAAAATTCGCCAGTAAATAGAACTTACCATAATGTTACGGCTAAGTATAATGGCTATTTTAATGCAAAAGAAAGCGTTAAAGAAGGCTCAAAAAAATTGGTTGAAACGCATAAAGAGGATTACGAAAACATTTTACCGATTTATATTTATGGTGACGAAAGTGATGCTAGATCCATTTATCCACAAATGGACCGAGCTATTGAAAAAAGTTCGAATGTAATTAACAATCATTCTATGTACATTAAAAAAGTGGAGTACTGTGCTTGGGTTGACGACAGCTATTTTTTGATAGGGCAAGCAAGTTTTTATAAAAAAGACTATGAAAAGGCTGAAGAAATGCTCGTTTATGTTGCTAATGAATACCAAGAGGATCCGATTCACTACGATGCTATGCTTTGGCTAGCCCGGACATATATAGAAGCCGAGGAGTTTTCCAAGGCGAGAGGATATCTCGATAAGTGTAGTAATAGTGAGGAATTCCCTAAAAAGCAGTTAGCGGAGTTGAAAGCTGTAAAAGCAGATTTTTATTTAAAACAAGAAAATTACGAATCTGCCGCTAAGGAAATAAAAAACGCGTTGGAATACACGAAAAAAAGAAAAGATAAAGCTAGACTTACCTTTATTTTGGCTCAGGTATATCAAAAAAGCGGACAGTCTAAAAATGCGATACGCTACTATGATGCGGTTTTAAAACTTAACCCAGACTATGAAATGGGGTTTTATGCCAATATCCATAGTGCTTTAGCTCACGAAGGGGGCAATAGTGGCCCTATAAAGACCAATCTGAAAGAAATGGCACGAGATGAAAAATACGAAGAATTTTACGATCAAATTTATTACGCATTGGCCGAGCTCGAGCTAAAGGAAAATAACAAACAAAAAGGAATAGAATACCTCGAATTATCATACGCAAAAAGTATATCGAACGATGAGCAAAAAGCAAAATCGTTTAATCGATTGGCAGATATTTATTTCGATGACAAAAACTACATACAAGCCCAAGCGTACTTTGATAGTACAGTAACTTTTGTCGACAAATCACAACCAGAATACCCAGATATTCTAGAAAAAAGAAACAGTCTTACTCGCTTGGTAAAAGATATACTGATTGTAAGTAAAGAAGATAGTTTGCAGCGTTTATCAACCTTACCAAAGGCGGAGCAGCAAAAAATTGTAGATAATATTATTCGTAAAATAAAGGAAGAAGAAGAACAGAAAAAATCTGAAGAAGAAGCCAATGCACTAAATGCACAAAACGCCCCAACTAACGTAAAAATTAACCAAGGGAGTAGTACTGAATGGTATTTTTATAATCCTGCAACTATTGCGTATGGAAAAACTGAATTCAAGAAAAAGTGGGGTAATAGAAAATTGGAAGATAACTGGAGAAGAAAAAATAAATCGTCAATCGCAAGTTCCGGCTTTGATGATGACTATGGCGAGCTCGAAGACTTGGGCGTGGAAGACACTAACGCTACTTCGAACGACTTAAAAAATCCGAGGTATTATCTTCAAAATATCCCAAACGATAAGAAAAAACTAAAGAAATCGCACAACAGTATTATTGCCGCGTTATACGATTTGGGCTTGGTGTATAAAGAAAAACTAAAAGACAACAAACAAGCAATCGTTTCCTTTGAAGATTTAGTAACTCGGTACGACACTAGTAAATTTCATGTAAGTGCCTACTATCAATTGTACAGATTGTACAGCGAAATGGGTAATACCGTAAAATCAAATCAATTTAAAAATAAGGTATTGCAAGATTTTCCTACTTCGCAATACGCCAAATTGATTGAAGATCCGGAGTATATGGATAGAGAAAAAAATCAAGCATCGGCTGCATCTAAGTTTTACGAAACCACATATCACCTTTATAAAAAAGGAAGCCATATGTCGGTAATTAAAAACACGAAGAAAGCTGATTCTACATATAAAGGAAGCGAATTGCTGTCTAAGTTTCATTATTTAAGGGCGCAGTCAATTGGTGAAACAGAGAGTGTTTCTGCTTACTAAGAAGCCTTAGAAAACATAATTAAGCAACATTCAGGAACCCCAGAAGCTAAAGTCGCAAAAAGAACGTTAGCCTATATCACGAAAGGAGCTCCTGTTGAAGGAGAAGAAGAAAGTGAAGATAAAATTCAGTACAAATTTAAGGCAGATGCAAAACACCATTTTATCATTATTTTACCCAAAGAAGGCGTGGACATGAACAAAGCAAAAATTGCTATTTCTGACTTTAATAGAAAATATTTTAAATCAGCAAAATTAAAAATTAGCTCAACTGTATTCAGTTCTGGCGAAAGATTAATAACTGTAAAAACGTTTAATAACGTATTTAAAGGTATGGATTACTACAAAGCTTTTGATGAAAACACCGATATTTTAAAATCAGTTAAAGAAAGTTCTACTACCAAATTCGCTATTTCGGTATCTAACTACCCAGAGTTTTACAAAGCAACCGATATCGAGGGCTACCAAACATTTTTCGATTTAAATTACAAATAGAATTGCTTACTGAGCCTCTAATGTTGTTTATTTTTTTGATTAGATATTGGTCGCGATATTTCCATCTTGTGTAGAATTAATCTAAATCTTGTTAAAGAAATTGTAAGTGAAGCTAGTGATTTTCTGGAAAGGAACCGAGTATAGAAATTACTCAACGTATGCCAACGGCTCAATACTTTCGCAATTAGAATAAATAATAGAATCTAATTCGATAAGTGAAGCTAACGCGACTTGACTATAATTTTGAGAGGCGTTTCTAAAACTACCACACTCTACTTTCCAAAGTTCGGTAATAATATCATTGCCACATCTAACATTTTCATCAATACATTTTATCGCTTTACCAACATTATAAGCCCCTGCGTGATATACATGAAGCACAAATAATTTATACCAAAGGTCATCTTCTGAATAACTTATATTATTTGCTTCCAAAATTTTGTTGGCTTCTGGTATGCAAATGGTTCTCAGTAATTTTGCAGCACCCCAAGCACATTTGTCAAAATCTTTACGTTCGTCAATCGTATTGTTTACTGTTAAGCCCATTGTACGTGCAACACCTTTCATCAATTGAAAGCTACCATAAGCACCAACAGGTGATTTTTTTGGTTTGCCAGGACTTTCAATTAACAGAATAGCTTGTGCATAAAAAGGGTCGGTGCCGTTTTCTTCAAATATTTTAATAGCCTTGTCAATAGTTGGAAGAACGTCTTCGAAATGGTAAAAATGACTTTTTCCTGAAGTCATATATATATGTTCATCTACGGGCAAACAATAATATCCTTTTACGCTATCTCTAAATGTTTGCTTTTGCTCAGGCGTTTGGGTGTTCCATTTTTTAATCGAAACCGTCTTTAATATTTGACGAGTGCTTCCTATGTTAATTAAACCAGAATCTTTTTCGAGGTTCATCACAGTTCTCCAAAAAATGGGCTGAGCCAGTGTGTCCCAGCGCTCCATATAAATGCTATTCTCTTGCACCATAACCGTACAAGAATTTGATTCAGAGCTTGTTACTTCAACTTTTACAGAACCATTTATAGGGTAAAACGCACAAAGAAATATGGATAGAGAGGCAAGAAATAGCGAGAAATAAATTTGTTTCATACAATGATTTTTGAGAGAATAACAAATGTCTTAACGCAAAACTTGAAAAAAGGTTGTAAAAAATTTATTTTGTAACTTACTGGTTTATTGATGATTTTGTTGTTTAGCTGAAGTAGTACAGAAAGGAAAAAGGGATTTAAAAAGAATAAGTACCTTTGGTTGGTGGCAAAATTGATTATTCATAAAAAAGCAAGAACTGCTGATGAAATTCTACTTGAACGGTGTAGAGAAAACCTGAAACTCACGCCTAAACAGCGCATGGAAAAAATGTTCGAACTTAGCAAGTTCGCTATAAAAATGAAGGGTGGCCCGCTCAAAAAACCACAAGGAAAAGGGATTGTATTAAGCTCTGACAAAGATGAATCTTCAAGAAGAAAGTAACCAACACTTCTTGCAACAACTATTTGATGCAAATGTAAAATGTATTCTCGTTGGTGGGTTAGCCGTTAATTATTATGGGTATAGTAGATCCACAGGAGATATAGATTTATGGTTAAAAGACACCCAAGAGAACAGGGTTAATTTTGTTGAGGCACTTACTAAAATCGGAATTGTTGGCGCTGAGGCTTTTATTACTGCTCCATTGCTTGCTGGGTTCACAGAAGTTCTGCTTGATAGTGGTATTTACATAGATGTGATGTCGGAAATGCAATTTTTTACTAAGGAGAATTTCGATGAATGTTATAACCAGTCTGTAATTTGGGAGCCGTTTGACGGTGTTAAGCTGAGGGTTCTCCACCTCAATGCCTTAATCTCAGAAAAAGAACAAAGTAGTCGACCTAAAGACATAGAAGACGCTAGGGTTTTAAAAGAATTAAGAACCCAGGCTAACCTTTCGCCAAGGTAAAAGAAAAAGTAGATCCGATACCTATTGTACTACGGACGTTGATTGTTTGTTGGTGTGCATCGACAATGTGTTTCACAATTGCTAGCCCTAAACCTGTTCCCCCCTTATCTCTAGAACGACTTTCTTCTACACGATAAAAACGCTCAAACAAGCGTGGTAAATGTGATTCTTTAATACCTAGACCATTATCAGAAATTTCGATTAAAATGTTGTCATTCATGTCGAAAAATCGAAGCTCGGTTACACCCTTTTCTTTTCCATATTTAATTGAGTTTACAACAAGGTTGGTTAACACCTGAGTGATTCTTTTCTTGTCACACATTACATAAATAGGTTGGTCGTATAGGGTGTTGTATTTAATTTTAATGCCTTTTTCGACAGCCAAACTTTCTAATGATTCAATAACATCATTTGCTATTTCGAGCAAATTTTCTCTTTGGGCGTTAAGATTCAATTGCTTCGACTCAATTTGAGTAATTGTATCTAGGTCTTCAACCAAATGTATCATTCTATCAATGCTTTTTTCGGCACGTTGTAAGTACTTTCGGTTAATGTTTTCATCTTCTAGCCCTCCTTCTAACAATGTAAGAACATAGCCTTGAATGTTAAAAATGGGTGTTTTTAATTCATGAGAGACATTGCCGATAAATTCGCGGCTAAATTCTTCTTTAAGTTGTAGTTGTTCCAATGCTTTTTCGTTTTCTTCCGCCCATTCTTCCACATCTTTTTTAACGGTATTAAGCATATCTTTTGACGGGACAACAGTTTTGGCTCCTTTTTGCTGTTTTGAATGATGTATAGTTTTATAAATGAGTTTGATTTTTTTATAGATAAATTTTTCGATTAGAAATTTGGAAACAAAAAACGTAACAATTGCGGTGCAAAAAACCGTAATTGCTATAGGTAGCCATTGGCAGGGAAAATCAGTAACTATGGATGAGACAATAAAAAACAATCCTGTAATTATAGAACAAACCAAGGCAATGTAACCTGCCAAATCGCGTGGTGATTCTGTATTCATTCGTTTTCGAATTTATAACCAACTCCTTTAATAGTCTTGATGTATTCCTTACCTAGCTTTTCTCTTAACTTTCTAATATGAGCATCAATCGTTCTGTCCCCAACTACCACATCATCTCCCCAAACGGTGTTTAAAATGACGTCTCTCGAAAACACGTTACTGGGTTTAGACATTAGGAGAGAAAGTAATTCGAATTCTTTTTTAGGAAATGTGAGTTTTGCTCCGTCCTTTTCTACAAGATATTTTTCTCTGTCGATTTTAACTCCTTCGTATTCGCTTTCGGAGACTGTTGTTGAAACTTGATTGCCTTTTCTTTTTAATAATGATTTCACTTTGGCGGCAAAAACGCGAGGTTTTATAGGTTTTGAAATGTAATCATCAGCACCAGCTTCAAGTCCTGCAATTTGAGAATAATCTTCATTTCTGGCAGTTAGAAAAACTATAATAGCGTTTTGTACAACAGGAATCTCTTTTAATTCTAAGCAAGTTTCAACGCCATCCATTATGGGCATCATAACATCTAAAACTATTAAATCGGGAAGCTCTTTTTTGGCAATGCTAATAGCGTCTTTACCATTGTTGGCGATAAAAACTTGATAACCTTCTTTTTTTAGATTATATCCGAGAAACTCGGTTATATCTGCGTCATCATCAACTAATAGAATTTTTTCTGCCATAAATCATGGCTAAATTAAACAAAGACAATTAAAAATGTACATCAATCTGCAAGCGAGTCATTAAACCAGCATCGTTAGAGCTATTAAAAGTATTATAACTCACATCTCCCTGTACTTTTAATTTGTGCCCAACAATATACCTAGACACACCCAAAGTATATTGAGAATACGCTGAACCGATAAAGCTTTCGGGGATTATGGTAGTATATCGCCCAGCAATTTCCCAATTACTTTTGAGCAAATAGCCTAAGGCAACATTAAATCCCTGACCAACATAAACATTATCACCCGTTTCGGTACCATCAGAATTTTTCGCAATAGGGTCAACGGCTTGTTTATTGGCATATTCTGCCATTAACGAAACTCCATTCCATTTAAACATCAAATCAGCAAAAACGGTACTAACGGTAGTTTCGTAATAGCCAATGTCGTTATACATAAAGTTTTTTAGGTTGCCATGTTGGCGAACCGCGTTTTCATTGTAATCGTAAGACAAGGCAATCGATAGTTTGGGTTTTTCTTCCCTTTTCATGTCGCCTCCAATATAGTCACCCTTGCTGGCAAATTTACCCATTGGTAAAATTTCAATTCGACCCGTGTATTGGTATCCCCCAATATTTTTAACCGTAATATTTCTTCCATCTCCTTGTGCAAAAGAGGCCATTTCTCGAATTGTAAACGATTCGCCTAAAACGAAATGGTGTCTTAGCTGAACACCCATATCACGGTCAATGTTGAATTTGCTGTTTAGCATTGAGCGATCAACAAATTGTAAATTGGCAGAAGAAATAACCCGCTCTCTGTTTCCAGGAAGTTTGGTTTGCCCCGCCCATAAAACAAAGTTACCTGCGAAATTCCATTTTACAACGGCATCTAAGACATAGCGAGGAGCATTTTTTGTTTCCGCACTAGCTCCAGACATATCTCGATTAGACAAAGCAAATTCTATTTTGTAGACAACTTTTGGGTTGTAAATAAAGCCACCAAATTTTAAACGGGCTCTTCTTATCAAAAAATTGGAAGTCCCATCTTGAATCCCATCCTCACCATCGATATCCCACTCACCGAGGTATAGCGTTTGAAAACGCACTGCTAATTTCATGCTGTAAGAAGAATCTTCAGCAATCACATTATAAAAACCTTTTCCGAATTTATTAGCAACGTTGGTTTGGGAAAAACCAACGGTAGTAAACGAAAACATAACTATTACTAGTCCTATTTTTCTCATCTTATTTTGTTTTAATACAATGCAAATATTCGACTAAAAGAGATGAAAATTCATTGGAACAACAAGACTTAACGATTTTTTAACATAGAATTAAGTCTTAACAATTTCTTAACATTGGAAATAGCATCCCGCAATGGCGATGAAATATTTTTGTATCCAAAATAAAACGGAACGAAATGGAATTTGGATTATTTGAAATATTAAAACTGGTAGGAGCCCTTGGATTTTTCATTTATGGAATGAAAGTCATGAGTGAGGGAATTCAAAAGGTAGCCGGTGACGGGCTGCGACAAATTTTGGCTGCTATGACAAAAAATAGGTTTAGAGGTGTACTTACGGGTCTTCTCGTAACTACCTTAGTTCAGTCTTCGTCTGCTTCAACTGTGATGGTTGTCAGTTTTGTAAATGCTGGGTTGCTGTCTTTGGTTCAGGCGATAGGTGTAATTATGGGAGCTAATGTCGGGACGACTACAACAGCCTGGTTGGTTACTTATTTCGGACTAATGGGTAAGTTTAAGCTTATTCACTATGCGCTACCGATTATTGCCATTGGTTTTCCGATGATGTTTTCGAAAAGTAACAAATTGCGATCTTGGGCGGAATTCTTAATCGGATTTGCCATTTTATTTATGGGGCTAGATGCTTTAAAAGATTCGGTACCCGATATTAAGCATAACCCAGAGCTATTGGCATTTTTATCCAGTTACGCAGACATTGGTTTTATGTCTCTTATTATGTTTGTTGGGATAGGTACTATTTTAACTCTTATAGTTCAATCTTCTAGTGCAGCTATGGCACTTACATTAGTAATGTGCAGTGAAGGATGGATTCCATTTGAAGTCGCTGCAGCTATGGTTTTGGGGGAAAACATTGGGACAACAATTACGGCAAATTTAGCCGCATTGATCGGTAATGTTCATGCTAAAGAGCTGCAAGGGCTCACCTTATATTTAATTTGTTTGGTGTTTTTTGGATGCTTGTTGCTTTTAAAGCGTTTATACCGTTCACAATTTGGTTAAGTGAAACTGTTTTAGGAGTTGGAGATCCGTATTCTAGCTCTGATAATGTGCCCTTAAACCTTAGTGTTTTTCACACTACTTTTAATATCGTCAACACCTTTACACTTGTCTGGTTTGCTGGTCTTATTGAGAAGCTTGTTATTAAAATGGTTCCTTCCAAAGGCGATGCAGATGAAGAATATTCGCTAGAATATATCAGTACAGGAATGATGGCAACCCCTGAAATGTCGATTCTAGAAGCCCAAAAAGAAGTTGCTAAATTCGGTAGTATAGTTAGAAAAATGAACGGATTTGTGAAAGGGTTAGTTACAGAACAAGACAACAAGAAAGTGAGTCAAACTTTAGCTAGAATTAAAAAATATGAGGATATAACAGATAGAATCGAAGCCGATGTGGCCGATTATTTGGCAAAAGTTTCTCAAGGCGAAATGAGTGAAGACTCATCTCTTAAAGTGCGGGGAATGCTTAGCATTATTGGTGATTTGGAAAGAATAGGGGATATTTATTATCAAATGTCGAAGGCCATTGAAAGAAAGAATGAAGGCAAAATATGGTTTACTCCGGAACAACGAAACAATATTCATGAAATGTTCGATATGGCAAAGGCAGGACTCGATACTATGTGCGCCAACCTTGAAGGTTTTGATTCTGAAATCACATTAGAAAAAGCAAATGAGCACGAAACAGCGTTAAACATCTATCGTAAGAAAATTAGAAAAGAACATTTTATAAGTGTCGAAAAAGGGGATTATAATTTCGACAGTGCAACAATATATAGCGACCTTTTTAACTCAATAGAAAAAGTAGGTGACCACACTATTAACGTTACCGAAGGTGTTGTTGGAGAAGTCTAATCGAAACGGAATTACGTTATAATCAAATACCGTGCAGATAATCAGCACGGTATTTTTTGTGCTTTATTTTGATAGTGGGTATAATATCATTTGTCGAATATCTTATTAAAGGTCCGAAGTAATAGTTACATTTGAGCTATGCGATTTAGTCAAAATATCGGCTTATTTTTTCTTTTGGTAATAATTGGATGTTATTCAATTGCTACAGTTGCAACGATGCACGCAGCCGAAAATGGAATTGAATTGGCGAACTTCCCTTTCGATAGCGAAGAGCAAGAAGAAGAATCTAAAGAAGGAAAGGAAAAGGAGAAAGAAAAAGAAAATGAGGAAGACATAAAGGAATTGATAGCCCACGCGCACCAAATGGGAAATAGTCAACTGTTGCTCAACCAAAAAAGAAAAGGCCTTTTTAAGCACTACACTTCTATTTTTGTTGAAGTTTTTACCCCCCCTCCGGACTATATTTCATAGTTTCTTGCGGCACGAAGCCATCCCAAAACCAATTTAAATTACTTACAGAACTTATCTCTGTATTATTAGAACTGAATTATGAAATTTTTTGATTTTACAAATATTAAAGGCGACCTTTTTGGCGGATTAACTGCTGGAGTTGTTGCGTTACCTTTAGCGTTGGCTTTTGGTGAGCAGTCTGGACTTGGAGCGGTTGCAGGTTTGTATGGAGCAGCTTTTATTTCGCTATTTGCAGCGATTTTTGGAGGAACAGCAACACAAATTAGTGGACCCACAGCCCCTATGACAGCACTAAGTATGCTTATTGTTGGTGGGATTTTGACAAGTTATAATGGGAAAATTGATGATGCCTTACCGGTAATTTTGGGCGTATTTATTTTAGCAGGAGTATTCCAGATGTTTTTCGGATTTATCAAATTAGGAACCTACATTAAGTATATTCCTTATACAGTAATTTCAGGCTTTATGACAGGAATAGGTGTGATTATAATTTTAACGATGGTATTACCTGCTGTAGGATATTATTCGGGTGACGATGAAGAGGTCATAGAATCGTTTGAGCCAAAGGCACAAGAGTTGATTTTTAAGAAGTTTTTGCATAATGAAGCAGATAATAATGTATTAGTACTGCAAGACATCAGGGAAACTTTGTTTCAAGCGCAGTTTGTTACTTTGTCGGACATAAGGAGTGAGGCGAAAATATTAGCCAAAAATGACTCTAAAGGAGTTACAGGCGCAATAATGTATTACGGCAAAGCCTTTTCAATGATTAATTGGATTGACCTTGCTTTGGCATCATTATCAATTTTAATAATATATATCTTCAAGAAATTTCCAATTGGAATTCCAGGGGCTTTAATCGCACTTATACTAACAACATCAGGCGTTTACTTTTTCAATATCGATGCGAGATTAATTAGTCGTGTACCGAGTGGATTTCCTGATTTTCAATTAGGCATAATAACCGAATTTAGTTTCTCCGCTATGGCGCCATTTATTTTATCAGCATTGTCTCTAGCGTTATTAGGCTCTATCGATTCGCTACTAACATCCGTAGTAGCGGACAACCTGACAAAAACACGCCATAACCCTAACAGAGAATTAATTGGTCAAGGTATTGGGAATATTGTTGGAGGCTTTTTTGGCGGGTTACCTGGAGCAGGTGCAACTATTAGAACCGTTGTAAACATTAAAGCAGGAGGCAAGACTCGGTTATCGGGTGTAATTACTGGGCTACTATTATTCGTGATGTTACTGGGCTTAGGGCCCATCGCATCGATGATTCCTGCTGCAGTGCTTGCAGGAATTTTAATAACAGTAGGTATTGATGTAATGGACTATAAAGGATTAAAATTTTTCCCAAAAATGGGTAGATCAGCTAAAATAATTTTGCTAGTAGTGCTGTTGCTAACAGTATTTTGGCAATTAATTTATGCCGTAGCAGTGGGGTTAGTAATTGCCTCTTTCGTTTTTATGAAGCGTATGGGCGATATCTCTGCTACGGAAAGCAGGATAGAGAACCTAGAAGACATTAGAGAATCTGACCCATTGTGGAAAGATGAAACTCCGATTGATGAAGAATTACACCATACAGTTTATTTTAAGCACCTTAACGGGCCGCTCTTTTTTGGTTTTGTCTCACATTTTCGAGAATTGGTTGATGCATTGCCTGAAATCAAAGTTTTAGTTATTAGAATGGAAAACGTTCCGTTCATTGATCAGTCTGGGATATTTGCTTTAGAGGATGCCATTCAAGAGTTATATAGCCAAAATGTATTGGTTGTTTTATCTGGGGCAAAAGGGCAATCACTCGAAATGCTGAAAAAAATGGAAATTATCCCTAACCAAATCCCTCCGATGCACGTGTTCGATCACTTTAAAGATTGCAAGCATTGGCTTCGCGCAACGCTTAAAAATGATGGCGGCATGGAAGTCGCGCTAAAACACATTGAGGAGAGGAAGAAGTAGGTAACCTACGTAAAAAAATGGTTGTTTACTTAAATCGAATTCTTCCGATACCAAACTTTTTTTTCCCGTAGTAAGTTAAAAGAAGTACCTCGTTTTCTTCCATGAGGAAAACATCTTGTCTTAATTTATATTTTCTGTAACTCTCGTATTTAGGGTCACTATAGTCCATTAAGCCACTTAAAGTTTCTTCTCCTTCGGGAGATATTTGAATAAGAGATAATACACTGGTTGAAAGTGCCTTTATTTCCTTCTTTTTCATTTCGTCTGAATCTAAGCCCATTACGTCAAGTTTTCTTTTGTATGTTATAATTGCTAAATCGTTGTTCAAATCAAAATAATTATAGGCTCCATAATATGTGTGATGCTTTTCATAACGATAATGGCCAACTACCTCTCCCTGATTCGATATTCTGCTGATAATTAAATCGCCATAGTGGTAAACCGTGTATGTACGAGTGTTTCCTTTAGAGTCTGTAGTTGTATGAGTGGTTTCCCAATATCGTTCCCCAACAATAGACAGAGAACCATCTTCATGGGTTACTATTCTTCTAAAATCAAGCAAGGTAAGCCCCAAATCTTTGCCTCTTTCCTCTTTTCTCTCCGCCTTGTTTTTACTTCGTTCCGACCAGTTTTCTGTGATAAATTCTTTACTAAAATCGTCCCATATTTCATCTTTAACTACTCCCGATTTATCTAATGTAAATAAGAAAATACCGTCTGTTCCTGTTCCTCTTTCTTTCCAGTAATATCCAGATAAATAGAGCTTTCCTGTTTCACTAATTGTAAGAGACATGCTCTCAAATATTTTATCCCGCGGGTCAATTGTTTGTATTTCAGTGTCCCCTTTTTTTATCGTAAGAAGAGCTAGCCTCGACACCTGCTTTTTTATCTTTTTCAATATATTTTTTACCTAATATGTGGATGTTACCATTATCGGCAAGTACAACTTCTCTGACAGAATAATTTCTATCTTCAGACTCTATTTCAAAATCTTTTAAACTCCATAACTCTTCTATGTCACTGTCGAAAACTTTAAAATTCAGTTTTTCCTGCACATTTTTTTCATAGAAAGGATGTAAGGTAAACATTAGATATTTTTCGTTGGGAGATGTTACTATATCATAGCCAATACGCCTTCTTCTTTTAGGATAAGTCTGAGAATAAATCAGTTTTCGTTTGCCCAATTTTGCCGACTCCCAATCTAATACCTGGGCATATAATTCTTCTTTTTTTCTCTCTTTATCATTTTTGGTGGTAATCAACACGTAGGAAGTTCCTACTTTGATTATTTCATCAATAATATATTTCTCATCTTCGAACTGTCTTGATACATCATGAACTCGAAGAGAATTCATTTCTTTGTCGAATTTTTCTATGAAATAATGGTATCCTCCAGGGCCTTTAATCGGTTCCTTTTTAAAAATTATATAACCATCCTCAACATTAAAAGCACTTACGATTGTTACATCTTTTGATCGCTCAAGTAGTAGATCCCCAAAAATGATTTCGGCATCAACCGTAATTTTTTGAGCATAAATACTCGTAATAAAAAAGAAACTTAGGGTAATTAATAAACTATGTCTTCGCATGTCTAGGGATTTACTGTTTCAAAAAATTGTCTTTAGATAGTACAAATAAACAATTATTTGATCAATCTTGCCCTTTAGGTCTTGATTGAATCTAACTCTGTAGACAAGCTCTCCCAGCGTTCCATTTCTTGCTCTAATTCTTTCTTATTGTTTTCATAAGAACTATAAGCCTCTTTATCATTAATTACGTCTTGGTATGAGGCAGAATCTTTTAAAGAGGCTTCAAACTCTTCAATTTTTGTTTCTAATCGAGAAATTTCTTTTTCTGATTTAGCGATTCCAGAATTTAGCCTTTTTAGACGCTTTTCCGCGCTTTTTTGGTCTAAAAACTCTGTTTTTTGATTAGAATCAGTCTTTTTTGACTTTTTCTCATCTTTTTTTCCAGATAATTCAAATTGACGAAAAGTCTGTAATTCATGGTGGTTTAAGAATTCAGAAATTTCTCCGAGATGCTCTTTTATTTTTTGGTTTTTAAACTCGAAAGTTCTATCAGTTAATCCTTGTAAAAATTCCCTATCGTGAGACACAAGAATTAAAGTACCATCATACTTTTTAAGTGCTGTTTTTAACACTTCTTTTGATGCCATATCCAAGTGATTAGTTGGCTCATCTAGAATTAATAAGTTGTATGGTTTAAGCAGCAATTTTGCCAACGCCAACCGAGAACGTTCCCCACCAGAAAGTACCTTCACTTTTTTGCCAATGTCTTCCTTTCCGAAAAGGAAAGCACCGAGAAGTCCTCTTATTTTATGGTTCTTTGACCAATCTCCAGTGGCAACATCTTCAATAGTTTGGAGCACGGTTCGGTTTTCATCTAAAGTTTTATCTTGAATTTGAGCGTAGTAGCCGATTTCTACATTATGGCCGATTGTAATTTCGCCATTAAACTCTACTTCTTTATTAATGAGCTTTACTAGCGTAGATTTTCCTTGTCCGTTTTGACCAACAAAAGCGATGCGGTCTCCTCGAATGATCTTAAAATCAAGGTTTTGTAGGATAACGCTATCGCCATATTTTTTTGTTACAGAATCACCACCAATTACCAAATCGCCTGAGCGTGGCGCGGTAGGAAAGTGAAATTGAATGGTCGAAGTATCTAATTCATCAAATTCTATACGTTCAATTTTGTCGAGCTGCTTGAGCATCGATTGTGCTTGTTTTGCCTTACTATTTTTCGCCTTAAATCTTTCAATAAATTTCTCCTTTGAGGCAATCATTTTTTGTTGATTGTCGTATGTGGCGCGTTGTTGTTCCAAACGTTCTTCTCGTAATTGAAAATATTTGGAGTAAGAAACTTTGTAATCATGCGTTTTTCCAAAAACGATTTCGATGGTTCGGTTGGTCACGTTATCCAAAAACATTCTATCGTGAGAAACCATCATTACTGCTCCAGGATATGAGCGAAAGAACTCTTCCAGCCAAATAATAGATTCGATATCGAGGTGGTTAGTAGGTTCATCGAGTAACAACAAATAAGGCATTTGAAGAAGTAATTTTGCCAATTCTACACGCATTTGCCAACCACCACTGAATTCTCCAACAGGGCGACTAAAATCGGATTGAGGAAAGCCCAACCCTTTCAATATTTTCTCTGCTTCGCCCTCTAGCTTATCGCCTCCAGCGTTGTTTAATGTTTCGTGAGCGTCAGTAAGTTTGGTAATTAGGTCGATGTAGGCGTTGCTCTCATAATCTGTTCGGGTTTCTAATTCTTTTGTAATAAAATCTATTTCTTCCTGAATGGCAGTAACATCTTGGAGAACAGAAAGAGTTTCTTCAATAATTGATTTATCAGAATTGATGTGAATATCTTGCGAAAGATAACCTACAGATTTTCCATCAGGAATGGTAATTCCTCCCGATTCTGGAGATTGCTGCCCGGCAATAATCTTCATTAGTGTGGACTTTCCAACACCATTTTTCCCGACTAAACCAATCCTATCTTTTTCGTTAACAACAAAAGAAATACCTTTAAAGAGGTCGTTACCTGAAAACTGAACGCAAACATTATTTACTGAAACCATTTTGCAAAGATACTCTGCTTAAGAGAAACAAAAAGTTATTTTAACTTTTCTTCGAGGGTTGATAAAACTTTTTGTGCGGTTGCTTTCCAAGTATGTTGAGAAAGGATTTTCTTCTGAAAAGTAGTGCCTAAAGATTCTCTTAACGGTTTGTCAGAGGCTAATTGGTTGATGGCATCAACTAAATCACCCTCATTATTGTTGATAATTAGCCCATCAAGATTGTTGGTCATAACATCGGTAACCCCAGGTTGATTAATGGCAACGATCGCTTTTCCCTGTAAACCATAATCAAATAATTTGACGGGAGAGCAATACCATTCTGTATTTGCCAGTACGGTAATGTCCATTAAATCGATATAAGAACTTACTAGCGTATGCTCAATTTGACCAGTAAATTGTACCGATGCGGCTATGTTTAAATCTACGGTTAATTGTTTGAGTTCACCTAATATCGAACCGTTTCCTACAATGAGTAATGCAAGATTGTTCTCAAGGGGGTTTGTTTTTGCGAATGCTTCAATTAATTTATCTACCCCATGGTATGCGAAAATTGAACCAACAAAGCCTACAACCGTTTTGCCGTTTAACTTCTCTTTGAGTGGTATAGCTAGGGTGCTTTTTTCAGCTAAGCCAATCACGGCATTTGGGGTAACAATTATTTTTTTCTCATCGATTTCAGGATGCCGCTCTAGAAAATAAGATTTTATGGAAGATGAAACGGCACAAACTAAATCGGGTTGAGTTAGCAGTTTTTTCTCAACTTTTCTTGCAACTCCCGTTAGTAAAGTTTTGCCTTCGAGAAGAAGTTGCTCGTATTCGTAAGGAGAGTTAATTTCAACGATGTGCGGTATCGTATATTTTTCAGAAATATCACATCCAGAAGGCATAAGGTAAAATGCCCGCTCGTATATTAAATCAGGGTCGAATGTTTTTACTTTGGCTTCGAGGGTATGATATGCAGCAGAATTTACCTTTTGTATCTCTCTATCTTTTAGGCTACTCCATATAATATGCGGAACAATTTTTTTTAGCAGATTTTTTAGTCCAAAAGGCACTTTTGCTGCTGCGGGAGAAGTCATTTCTTTGGTGGTACCTCCAATAATGCAAAGCTCTACTTCATGCCCCAACTCTTTAAATGCGTTTACCATTCCGCGCATGTGGTTGCCATATCCAGTAGAAAAGGAATAGTTAAGCTCTGGATGAGGAGAATAATAGAGGATCTTCACAGCTGCAAATTTGCGATAATTTTAAGAATTCTTTTGGTTGTCTTTCCATCCCACAATGGAGGAATTTCGCCTGATTTATATGTTCCGTTAAGGATAGAGTCTAATTCCTTTTTAATAGCTTCGGGATCGAATGGCACAAGGGTGTTTGTCCCCAACTCCACAGTACTTGGCCGCTCCGTATTTTCTCTTAGGGTTAAACACGGTTTTTTTAAGAATGTAGTTTCTTCTTGAATTCCGCCACTATCGGTTAAAACACACTTGCAATTACTGATCAGTTTTTGAAAATCGAAATAATTCATAGGCTCGGTTCGAGTCAACGATTCAATTTCATTGAATTTATTTTCTAATCCAAAATCTTTAATTCGTTGTTCTGTACGCGGATGAATTGGAAACACGATTTTTAGCTTCCCATTAAGGTGGTTTAGCAAATTTAAGAGTTTGAGAAGACCTTCTTTAGAATCAACATTTGACGGACGATGAATGGTCATTAAAACAAATTTGTTTTCTTCTAATTTAAGCGAACGAAGAATAGAACTGGCTTGAATTTGATTTTTGAAAGCAACCATTGTATCAATCATTGTGTTGCCTACAAAAAACACCTCTCCTTTCTGGTTTTCTACTTTTAAGTGATTCATTCCACTTTGTTCGGTTACAAAATAGTAATCAGATAATTTATCAGTTAAAATACGATTTCGTTCCTCAGGCATTGCGTTGTCGAAAGAACGTAAACCACTTTCTAAATGAGCAAGTTTAATACCTATTTTATTAGCAACCTGAGCTGCCGCTAACGTTGAATTAACATCGCCCGGAACAATTACTAAATCTGCCTTAAAAGTATTGAGTAACAGTTCTTCAAGCTTAGTCTTTACAAAAGCAATTTGCTCTGTTTGATCTCCCTTGCCGATGTTAAGAAAATAGTCGGGTAATAAATTGAATTGTTCAAAAAATACATCGGCCATTTTGTGGTCGTAATGTTGGCCCGTATGAACGATTTTTAAATCAAATTGAGCATAATTTTCTTCAACAATTTTTTTGAATTGAGTTACCTTAATAAAGTTTGGACGAGTGCCTACTACAATTAGTATTTTTTTGATTTTTTTCAAGAAAGCGAATATACACCATATCGGTTCTTTTGTCAAAGAACGAAATGTTTTAGATTTGTTGTAATGATTCAGAAAATCAAATATTATTTTCAGAAGGAGATATGGCTAAAGGAAGTAGAAAAACTTTCTAAATCGGAATTGTATTTAGTTAAACAACTAAGGATTGTCGTGATGGCTTTTAAGGGGTTTGACGATGATAAAATTATGTTGCGTGCATCTTCTTTAACGTTTTATTCCCTTTTGTCGTTTGTGCCAGTAATAGCAATGATTTTTGGCATTGCGAAAGGCTTTGGGCTGGAAGAAAAAATTAATACCCTATTGCTAGAAAAACTTGGTTCTCAAGAAGAAATAATGACAAATGTTATGGCTTTTGCACATAACATGTTGAGTAACACAAAGGGAGGGCTAATAGCAGGGATAGGAACCGCAGTCTTATTCTGGTCAGTAATTAAGGTAATGACGAATATCGAAAAGTCGTTTAATGCTATTTGGGGAGTAACAAAAGAACGACCTTTTATTAGAAAAATCAGTGAGTATTTAATCATCATGTTAGTTGCTCCTTTGTTGCTTGTGGTGGCAAGTAGCGTGACTGTTTTCCTCACTTCATCGGTTGAGAGTGTGGTGCAATCGCTCGACATAGAATACATACATGGAAGCGCACGGTTTTTCTTAAAACTTTTGCCTTATGCTATCATCTGGGTTCTATTTGGGTTTATCTATATGGTAAT
Organism: Flavobacteriales bacterium; assembly: GCA_016763645.1. Lineage (GTDB taxonomy): Bacteria > Bacteroidota > Bacteroidia > Flavobacteriales_G > NORP312 > NORP312. The sequence continues at coordinate 9,507 of JAESTK010000107.1, read as the reverse complement.
GCCAAATACTAAAGTGAGTTGGAAATCGGCAATTTTTGCTGCTATTGTAGCAGGAACTGTTTTTGAACTCACACAATGGGCCTATGTAACGTTTCAAATTGGAGTAGCGGGGTATAATGCAATTTACGGAAGTTTTGCCGCTATACCTATGTTTTTAGTGTGGATGCAAACCAGTTGGCTCATTATTTTGTTTGGAGGGGAACTGTCTTTTGCTCATCAAAATGTAGAGCAATATCGGTTAGAAGACGAGTCGAAGAAGATAAGTAGTTCTTACCGAAAAAAGTTGACGCTATATGTGATGCATTATATTATTACTCGATTTTCGAAAGGACAAGGCGCTCCCGATTTCGATGCTATTTTAAAAGAAACTAAACTACCCTATCGCCTATTGCAATCTATACTGACCAACTTGGACGAGGCTAATGTCGTTTCTATTCTTAAAAGTGAAGAATACAAGGTTTTACGATATCAACCGGCTGTTGATACTGATTTACTAACAACCGATTATGTTCTAAAAGCAATTGAAAACTTGGGTTCAGACACAGAAATTAATATGCCATCAAGTGATGAATTTACTAAGATTGGTAAGTTGATAGAAGAGGGTAAAAGTGGACTATTGAAGGAGGTATAATCTGTTTATTTAATCCTGTAACCAATACTAAAAAAGAAGTTGCCCAAAAGGGGTAACCCATTGAAATAAGTAAGTTCGCTGAAATAGGTAACTTCTTTGGTTTCTTCTATGTGATAGTACTCGATTCCCATCCACATTCCGTCTTCTAAAATCTCCCTATTCATACCTTCATCCCAATGCGTAATGTTTTTGCCATAGGCAAACCCTATTAAATTTAAACTAATACCACCTTTAAATCTAAATCTCTTTATTTGGAGTGTTGTTGTTATTGGTATTTGTACAATTGTAGAATAGGATTTATCTTTAATGTCAACATTTTTATCGATACTCCCATATAAATCATCGTACCTATGATAATCTAGGAAAGAATATTTCGTTTGATTAAGCCACCCGCCCCCTATAGTTACTGATTTTTTCAACTTTGAGTTTGGCTTTGATAAAAAAATTGGTTTTGTGTATTTGTAATTAAAAATAGCGTGATTTAGTTCCATGTAATACCATTGGTAATCTCGTTCTTTTACAGACCTAAAATAACCACCTTCTATTGAATGAACTCCACCTTTAGCTGTTTCATAAGATATGCTAATATAGGGCAATGTCCTTTGGATTAACCCAAGCGAATTCTTGTAAATATTTTTGTTTTCATTCCAACGACAATCAGCACGTTCATACCTTGATTCATCACAAACTAGACTACTCCCTCTTAAGAATCCATACGTGCTTCTTTGCCCTGTAAACCGCTCACCGAAATATTGAACAACCCCCCCCATAGTAACTTCAATATTAGCTACTGCAATAGTATCGTACTTTGGTTGTCCATTGACTTTTGTTATGGTTGCGGCTAAGCAAAGAATGAAAACAAACTTAAAACGTATAATATATGTCATATTTCACAGATATTTAGCTATTTTTAATAAAGTAAATTCATCAAAAATCACAGACCTAATGCAACTATATGCTTAACTAATACATCAAACTTCCAATATAGAAATAGATAAATAACCCTAGAATATCATTCAACGTGGTAATAAATGGACCAGTAGCTAAAGCGGGGTCAATTTTGTATTTATCTAAAATTAGAGGAATAAATGTGCCGAATAAGGCAGCGAAAATAATTACTACTAACAGGGCAGCACTTACGGTATAACTTAATTCCATTGAGTCGCTAAACACCATATTATACATTAGTATTAGTGCAGAGCAGATAAGGCCATTAAGTAGTCCAACCAAAAACTCTTTATATAAACGGGAGGTGATTCCGGTAAATCCTAGCGAATTATTCGCCAACCCTTGAACGATAATCGCAGAAGATTGTACTCCAACATTGCCACCCATAGCGGCAATTAAAGGAATAAAAAACGCCATTTCGGGGTGTATGCCTAAATCAGTTTCGTAGAGTGCTATAACCTGGGCGCCAAAAATCCCGCCCAATAATCCAATTAACAACCAAGGCAGACGCGCACGAGTTAAAACCCATACTTTATCTGAAGACTCTACATCTTCGGAAATACCGGAGGCCATCTGATAATCTTTTTCTGACTCTTCTTGTATTACATCAACAACATCATCGATCGTAATTCTACCAATTAAACGACCAAGTTCATCAATAACGGGCAATGCGATTAGGTCATATTTTTGCATTATCTGTGCAACTTCCTCATCTTTAGCGGTTGCCCGAATTGAGATAACTTCAGAGTTATATATATCTGTAATTTTAGATTTTGCAGGAGTAAGCAACATTCGTTTCAACGAAAGCGTGCCAATCAGTTTACTTTTCTCTGTAACGACATAAACGGTATAAACAAAGTCGATTTCTTCGGCTTGCTTACGCATTTCTTTGGTGCAACGCATGATAGTCCAATTTTCTTGAACGGCAATCATTTCTTTTCCCATCAGCGCACCAGCAGTGCCTTCTTCGTAATTTAGGAGGTCAACAATATCGCTAGCTTGGTCAACATCTTCGAGGTGAGAAATTACCTCTTCTTTAACATCTTCGGGTAATTCGCCAATTACATCTGCAGCATCGTCAGATTCTAAATTATCGATAAACTGCTCGGCAATTTCTTTGGAAGAAAGGGATGCAAGAAACTTTTCACGAACATCTTCTTCAAGTTCAACAAGAACATCGGCAGCCTTTTCTTCATCAAATTGATGAAAAAGAAGTTTACCCTCTTCGGGAGTAAGTTCGTCTAAAATTTCGGCAATATCGGCTGGGTGGAGCTCAAAAATATGCTCCAAAACGAATTTTTCATCGTTTTTCTCAATCGCTATTCGAAGCGACTCTAAAAACTTTTTGGTTAATTCGAAATTCATTTCCCACGCTTTTTAAGCGGTGCAAAGGTAAGATTTAGAATTTAAGCATGGCTTAAATACAGCTTTGTAAGCTCAATAAATTCAGCCACAGATAGTTGTTCGGGTCGCTTTGTAAGTAGAATATGGTCGCTTTCGAACTTGCCATTGGGCAACGACTTTAGTCCGTTTCGTATGGTTTTTCTACGTTGGTTAAACGTTGCTTTAACGACTCTTTTAAACCAAACTTCATCGCAATCGAGTTTCTCAACGTTGTTTCTCGTTAAGCGAATAACACCCGAACGTACTTTTGGTGGCGGGTTAAAAGACTCGGGTTCAACCGTAAAAAGGTATTCGATGTCGTAATAGGCTTGTAGTAAAACACTAATAATACCGTACGATTTACTGCCCGGAGGTGAAGCGATTCGTTCGGCAACTTCTTTTTGAAACATGCCAACTACTTCTGGCACTTGGTTTCTGTTGTCGAGCACTTTAAAAAGTATTTGTGAGGAGATATTGTAAGGGAAATTTCCGATAATTGCGCCTTTCCAATTTTCGTTAGAAGGTTCTTCAGTAAAATCAACTTTCAAAAAATCTTTTTCGTAAACTTTCCCAATTAATTTAGGATAGTTTACATGAAGATAGCCAACAGATTCGGTATCGATTTCAAACACATTTAAGTCTATGTCTTTTTCGATTAAAAATTGCGTTAAAACACCCATTCCAGGCCCAATTTCAACAACAGAATTGTATCCGCTATAGGTTAGTCCGTTAACGATTCTCTCGGCAATGGAATTGTCATTTAAAAAATGTTGACCTAGGTGTTTTTTTGCGCGGACTTTCATAGATTCAAATCGGATACTTCGCTATTTGTCTTCAAAAGTTTTCTTGTAAAAAGTCCTATAATTAAACTCCTCGAACTCAGCACTATACCCAACAACAGCAACAGGGCCTTTATAATAGACGTGTTGACTGTCGGGTTGCTGTTCTAGTGTTATGGAAAAAAAATAGGGTTCGAAGCCAAACTCAATTCTTGCAGGAGAGACATTAGTGGTGTTTATCAAAACTGTCTTTGTGATGTAATTCGGCTTAGTGAATGTCACAGTGTATTCGGTATTATAATCTAATTGGAATTGAAACGCTTTTTGTTCATTTAGAGTCGCGATTATCAAAGTATCTCTTTTTAAGATAATTTTCTGGTGTGAATAATCTCCATTTTCTATTTTACAGCTTCCCGATACTTTATAATACTCATTTCGCAAAGGGTAAACAAACCCGGCAATTAACAAGATTAAAATCGAGATCAAACTAGCTTTCAATATTTTTGTCATCAGCGTTTGATAAAATTATTCTAAAACTTCAAGTAACGTTCTAAAAGCAACAAATTTACTTTCGTATTTTGCTAAATGTTCTTTCTGTAATCTTGGAGCTTCTGTTTCGTAATACTTGTTCAACTTATCCATTTTGTCGCATGAATACTGAATTGAATAAGTGATGCCGTCTGTTTCTTCAACCAAAACCTTGCACATTTTCTGTTCCGAAAAATATCCCGTTGCCATCACAGCAGGTATGTGTTTTTCTCTCATCCACTTAAACCATTCGTCATGGATATCATTATCTATTTTTACGGTAACGTTATAAATTATCATCTTTTATTGTAGGTGTTTCAGCTTCAATTTCTCGGTAACGTTTCCTTGCTTCAACAACAAAAAGGCTGCCCTTGTAATCGAATAATATTTTGCCGTAGTATTCTTTTGCCTTCTCCAAATCTTTGAACACGTAATCGTATAGTTGTGCAAGTTTCATGTTAGCGTCATCAGCTAAAACATCATAACTATAAGTGGTTGCAATCGATTCGAGATAAGTAACACAATCGTCAAACTTTCTATTTTTATAAGCAATTTCGTATTTTTTATACCATACTTCATCTGCTAAAGCGTGACCAGGATATTCTTGATTGAGCGAGACTAACACCAGATTAGCCAACGAATCTTTGTTTTGATAACTCATTAAATCGGCTCGCGCATACATTAAAAGAGGGGTAGTAGAGGTGTCTACTGTAGAATTATCTGTGATAAGAATCGACAAGGCCATTGCATCATTCGCGATAAGTTTTGATGTAGAGCCTTTTAATACATCTAATTGACCTTTTGCGAAGTTGAAATTTCCGGTAAAATAATGAATTTTGGCTGTTTTCAGTTTAGCTCGCTCGCCTAATTGGTCGTATTTAAAATCTTTATCAACCTGTGCGTATAGTAATGCGGCATCCCAAATTTCGCCTTTAATGAGTAGTAAATCCCCCAAAATTAATTTGCACTCTGCCTTGTCTTGAGGTTTTATTGCAGGAGTGGTAATTGCTCGGTTTAGGTTATAAATAGCTGTGTCAATATTGTGGATATAAAACGCTTGAAGAACCGCTAAATCTTTAAGAATGTCAATTGTTTTCTGTGTTCTTCCTAAATCGTCTAGAGTTTCGTAATATTTGGTTTCGAGGTTGGCTAAATCTTCTTTGGTATAGGTTGCGGTAGACGTTATTTTTTCGTTCATCACGTTTAGCACCGCTTTTTTACTAATCGAATAATACGGTGTTTTTCTCCCCTTGGCGAGCACATATTCGTAGGCAGCAATAGCGAGGTCGTATTCCTTATTCTTTTTGCAGATTTGAGCTAAAGAAACAACCCTTGCCCCCTTCTCTTTAAATCGTTTGTCCAATGCCTTGGTTTGTACCATTGCCATTTTATAGTCTTTTTGTTGAATGTAAATCCAAATTAATAATTCGGCATAAATTCGATTGTTTGGATTCTTTTGAACCCGCTTTAGAAGCTCCCCTTTCAATTGTTGAGTTTCTGGAGTTGCTTCTTTAAAATCAATGGTTCTAGCTAACGCATTTTGCACTTGTTGGATGTACATATCATCAATTTCTAGTAAATCGAGATATTCGCTAATCATTTCTGATTGACGCCCCATTGTGCCATATAGTTCCGCAATTTGAATATTGAAATTGCCATTTTTCACTATTTTTTTCCCTCGTAAATAAGTTCGTAATGCATATTCGTTTTCGCCAATTACAGAGAATGCTTTAGCGAGTTGCATTACCGATTGTTTTTTTGAAGGGACATCTTTTATCGCTTTTTCATACAGTTTTTTGCCTTTTTCTGCCTGGTCAGTTTTATGATACATATATCCTAAATCGACATAATACTTTACGTTTCCTTTTACTTTTTTGATTTGTTTTCTGGCCAATTTTTCGGCTTCAGAATACCTTTCTAGATTTACTAGAGATTTGTAGTAATAGGTATAATAGTAATCGTTTGGATTTTGCTTATAAAGCTTTTCAAAATATAAAATAGCTTGTTCGTACTGCCCATTTTGGTAGTAATGTGTTGCAAGTTTTTGGTCAGTATTTTGGGCAATTAGCGAGCTTGAAAGCCCAAGAAAAACGAGTAGTGATATGATTGCGAAATGCTTCACACAGATTTAACGCTTATGAATCAGATTTGTTTATTTTTTCGATAAATTCCTCAATTTGAGGCTTCATTTTTTCGAAGCGATTCGTGTTCGAGTTATTCCAAATCATACTACTTTCCACCGTGCTGATAAACAGATCGATGGCTTGTTTTTCGATAGAGAAGTATTCGTCAAAATTTTGTTTAGTCGTAAAGCCGTTTTCAACATCTTTTTTCAAGTCGTTTAATTGCGACTTTGCGTAAATCATATCATCAATAAGCGATTCACGTTGTTTGTTTAATTTGCTAAACGACCGTTTCACGGCAACAATATCGGACATGAAAATACCTTGTTCTTTAGTTGCAGTATCCTTAAAATTGTCTTGAATGTAGGCTAACGATTTGTTGTTAAATCGCATCATTTTTCCAATTTCGGCCGTATCGATGGCGAGTAGTTTCGCTTCTGCCTTTTGTACGGCAACGTACGAACTATCAATTATAGCGACCATTTCTTCAACTTCAGGATTACCACAAGAAGTAAAAATGATTGTGGCAGCAATAAGGGCAATTGTAAGTAATTTCTTCATCTTAATTTATGTATTCAAAACCGGTGTATTCAGCCAAAGCTTTAGGTAACTTAACGCCTTTTTCTGATTGATTATTTTCTAATAATGCGGCAATAATTCTAGGGAACGCTAATGCGCTTCCGTTTAGTGTATGTGCCAATTGCATTTTTCCATTTTTGTCTTTATAACGAAGTTTCAATCGGTTTGCTTGATACGTTTCGAAACAAGAGACCGAGCTAACTTCTAACCATTTTTTCTGTGCAGCAGAATATACTTCGAAATCGTAAGTTAGTGCCGCGGTGAAACCTAAATCACCTCCACAAAGTTTTAAAATACGGAATGGCAATTCCAGTTTTGTCAACAATGTTTTGATATAATCAACCATTTCGTCCAACAATTCGTACGATTTATCGGGGTGTGAAAGTTGAACAATTTCTACTTTGTCGAATTGGTGTAATCTATTTAAACCACGAACATCGCTCCCATAAGAACCAGCTTCTCTTCTAAAACATTGGGTGTAAGCACAGTTTTTAACAGGGAAATCTGCTTTCTTTAAAATTATATCGCGGTACATATTTGTAATCGGAACTTCTGCCGTGGGAATTAGATAAAGATCATCGACAGCAGTATGGTACATCTGCCCTTCCTTGTCGGGCAGTTGGCCTGTTCCGTAGCCACTTGCTTCGTTTATTAATAATGGTGGTTGTATTTCTCGATAACCCGCAGCTGTAGCGTTATCTAAAAAAAAGTTTACCAAAGCTCGTTGCAATCTAGCGCCTTTGCCTTTGTAAACTGGAAATCCAGCTCCAGCAATTTTAACACCTAATTCGAAATCGACAATATCGTATTTTTCGGTTATTTCCCAATGCGGCTTAGCATCGTTATCCATCGAAGGAAGTTCGCCTTGCTCGAAAATAATTTCGTTATCTTCTTCTGTGTTTCCTTTCGGAACACTTAGTTCTGGGGTATTCGGAATTGTATAAAGCAACTGCTTCAATTCTTCTTGTGTAGCGTGCAGAGCTTCTGTGCCTTGATGGTTTAGTTCTTTTAGTTCTGAAGTTTTAGCCTTTAACGCATTGGCTTCCTCAATTTTCCCTTCCTTAAATAAGCCGCCTATTTGTTTAGAAATAGAATTTGCTTCTGCTAGATGAGCATCAAGTTCTTGCTGCGTTTTTTTACGTTTATCGTCTAATTCGATAATCTGAGCAACCAAATCTTTTCCTGGTAGATTACGAATCTCAAGGCGTTTAATTGTTTCTTCTATGTTTTCTCTTACAACTGATACTTGCAGCATGTTTTATTCTTTATGAGGTATGCGAAAATAAAAAATCCTTCCACGCTAATTGCGGGAAGGATTTTAAAATTCATTAAAAGGTAATTCCCTTATTCAGATAAAGGCTCTACCGATACAAAAGACTTGTTGTCTCTTTTTTTCTTAAATGTAACAATCCCATCAGTTAATGCAAAAAGTGTATGGTCTTTCCCAAGACCTACGTTTGCACCTGGGTTATGTCTTGTTCCTCTTTGGCGAACAATAATATTTCCTGCGATAGCCAGTTGACCTCCAAAGATTTTAACCCCTAGACGTTTACTTTCTGACTCTCTACCGTTTTTCGAACTACCTGCTCCTTTCTTATGTGCCATGGTTTTACGATTTTATAATTACATCTGATTATTTATCAGACTTATCTTCTTTTTTAGTTTCATTTTTCGGTGCCGCTTTAGCTTTTGGCTCTGCCTTAGGCTTTGCGGTTGCTGAGCTTGTCGAAGCATCTGCTTTTGGTGTTGCTGCTTTCTTCGGCTCAGCTTTTGGCTTTGCAGGAGCTTTTGCTGCTGGTTTAGCCTCAGTTTTCACTCCTGCTTTAGCGGTTGTTGAGCTTGCCGAAGCTTTAGCACCTTTCTCCTCGATTTTCTCGATTTGAATATGACTTAAGTATTCACGGTGTCCGTTCTTTACTTTGTAGCCTTTTCTTCTTTTCTTTTTAAAGACGATTACTTTGTCGCCTTTAAGGTGTTGAAGTACTTTTGCAGTAACTTTTGCACCTACTATAGCTGGGGCGCCTACAGCGATTTTACCTCCATTATCGATTAAAAGCACATTGTCAAACTCAACTTTTGAGCCTTCTTTTGCTTCCAAACGATGAACGTAAACCTGTTGGTCTTTTTCAACTTTGAATTGTTGCCCTGCTATCTCTACGATTGCGTACATAACAGTTAATTGTTATTGGTTAATAATTAAAATTAAGGGCTGCAAAAGTAGGTAATTAACTGGGACTACCAAAGGGGTTGTTGGGAAATATTAACCCATGCAGTTTTATTGGCATTTTTTAAGATTTCATCTTAAAAAACGGAACCCTTAAGTTGCAGTCTTTTTCGAATATTTGCTAACGTTTAGTATATGGCAAGTAGGGCAGTAGAAAGCGATAAACTTTCAAGTTTGCACTGAGCCAAAACGTTGTATTTTGTTTTTAATTTATTCATTCTTAAAAGCCAAATCCCATTTATTACTTTCAATTTCAATTGTATTCAGTATAAATTTACTGATTAGTGTTTTTTATCTTTTTGAGTTTGATAG
>JAESTK010000360.1 GCA_016763645.1 Flavobacteriales bacterium | reverse complement strand
CCTATTATTGAATAAATTTCATCTTTTGCCTGATGAGATAAATTAGTAACGTTTTGATTTTGAATTAACCATCTTGTGTTACCTAAAGCTGGAGATTTGTAATTTTCATCACTAACAAAACAAACATCATCCCATTTAATTAAACTGTCTTTTGCAATATTAAATTCCAAGATTTCTTTATAAACCTCGTGGAGATATGGAATGGCTTCAAAAGCAGCTTTCTCGTTAATAGAATCAAAATACACTTTGTATTCGAACACATTACCTATGACATCATAATAGGCCAAATCTTTTAAGCTGGCTTCTTTTTTATTTACCTCAAAAGCTTGTGAAAATGAATTTAAAGTATAAAAAAGACATATGAGTAAAATCAAAATTGATACTCTTTTATTGCAGATAATTCTCATTATTCAAGTCTTAAATGGTTTTAAATTACTATCAACTAAATAAATTATAAGTAGTTGCGGTAATTTGCACTTTACTTTGCAAGTTTACACCTAGTGGAAATCCGTGAGGATTTACAAAAATAAGCGAGAACAAGTAATTACTTAAAGTCATTGTTTATGCAAACTTTGCTTTTTGTTGTTTTCGAGCTTCCAAAACACATTAATAATTTTCCAATTACCTTCTTGTTTCGTGAGATGAATATATTAAGTCCATCTAAACTTTGGGTTTACAGTTCCTTGGCTTGCACTTGCCATATTTCAATAAACAGTAATATTTTATACAACATTATATTGATGTTTTTCTTCAAATTTTTGTTTAACTTAAGTTCTTTTAATTTCTCAGGGGATCACCGGTTAAAGTACCGTCTGTATTTAGTCCTCTTTTAGCAAGCTTTGTGTGTAATGATTCATTCATTGCAGCATAATTGTTTTCAAAGAAATTTTGTATGTAGTTTAAAATAGCTTTTTCTATTGCAGTATTCTCAGTTGTTTTCAACTGAGAATAAGAAGTATCTACAGAAATTAATATGATAAGTATGCCAACTATATTTTTCATTTATGTTATTTTTTAGGTTTTGATTGTTTATTAGAGGTTCCTATATAATTAATATAGGATAATCCATTTGTGTAGGCTCTATTACATGTATAAGTAAATGTACTATCATTAATTATTTCGTAAACATTATTATTAACATGATCAGAGCGTTGAAGTATTTCTGTTAGCTTACCATCAATGAGTTTTGCCGTATAAATTGTTTTTGTTCCTGTTTTAACATTTTTGTAGGTATTAATCCAACTATCAGTTTCATTATTGTATTTAAAAAATATTGTGGATTCTAGTTCCCCTTTTTTATCTATAATTTCTTCAATAAAGCTTACACCATTTTTTGCAACATAGAATCTCTCTGTCCCACTTCCCACTTCCCAAGTATCCCTACCTGTTCTCGTTTTATAAGAAGTTTCCCATTCTCCAATTCGGAAAGCATATTGATAAACACCTTTTGGAGCATCCTTGTTAATACCTAGAGCCCCCTTTTCAACCACAGCACTTGTTTGTTGAGCATTAATACTTACAGCAGTAAATAATAATAGTAGAGTATAATTTTTCATTTTTTTTAATAAAGTAACTAATTATTAATCAGTAATTTTGAAAAATGATTTGTAAAGTATCGAAAATGATTTGCATTGATTTTCTAGTGAATTAAAATGCATTTATTCAAAAACCTTTAGCATTGGTAAGTCTAGTTAGAAATTTTATATTTTATATTAAATTGTTTTATACCTTTTCTCTCTAGTTTAGTTGGCTCGAGAATTTTTACATCATCATTATCCAAAATGTTATTTACAATATTTGCTAGAGATTTTACACTTCCCATACTTCGGTTTGTTAAAAGAATAATAATTCGATTTTTCTTTTCGTCTACTTCTACCCAACTCACAAAACCTCGCTGACTCCCTGAATGATGTAGTTTATAATTATTATCGATAGACCATCCAAAACCATACTTTGTTGGTGTGTTATCTTTTAAAAACGCAGGCTTTTTAGATTCATTTAATATGCTAGAGTTGAAAAAATATTGAACCCCGTAAAATACTCTAGTCCACTTATAAAGGTCTTTAATTGTAAGCGCAATATTTTTATCTCCATAAACTCCTTCAGGTGGCTTATTTCCTATTAACTTAAAACCTGAAGAATATCTGTTTGCTAGAAAACTATTTATTTGGTCATTAGGATTTATCAGGTAAGCACTATCCAATTCTAGGGGTATAAAAAATTCTTTCTGTAAAAAGCTTTGAAAGGACATTTTCGAAATAACTTCAATAATTGACGCTAAAATGGCATATCCTGAATTAGAGTATTTAAATTTTTCACCGGGTAGAAAATCTAAATCTGGTTTTATTTCAGTAAACAGCTTAAGTACATATTCATTTGTTAAAAACTTAGGTTCATTTTTCTTTCCATTATTAAACCAAAGATGTAAATATGAATGTAGTCCAGATGTATGATTAAGAAGTTGTCTAATTGTAATAGTTTTATAAGGGAAGTTCGTTAAGTATTGGCTAACCAAGTCATCAAAATCTAACAAAGAACGCTCACAAAGAAGCATAATTCCTGCAGCCGTAAACTGTTTGGAAATAGAGGCTATATTATAAATTGTTTGATTAGAAATAGGTGTTAAAGATTCTGTATTTGCTAAACCATATGACTTAACAAAAGTTATACTATCTAGAGAAGCTACTAGTAAAGTGCCATTAAACTGATTATTATTATATAAGTCATCAAAAGTTTTCTCAATTTTTTGAAATTGCCCAAAACTTAAATTTGTGGTGATTATAAAAGTTAGAAGAGTATGTATTAATATTTTATTAGTCATATCTCTTTATTTTTTGTTTGTTGACCCCCGTTTACTAATTCGAAAAGCATATTGATAATTACCTTTATGGTATCTTTGCTAATATCAACTTTTTTCTTCCTTTTTGATACTGCGATGATTTTGCGCATTTCATTTTTAATAATGCTTATTTTAATTGTTCCTTTTAAATTTTTCAGATTCAAAACTTTTTAAAAAATCAGTTGATTTTTGCAAACCTTCTTTTCTTTTCTTTTCTTTTTTTCTATTAAATCAAACTCTACTTGGCTAATTTTTTTACCTCCTTTTGGTTCTCTTATTTTAATTTTTTGTGTAGGATTTAGTGTAAATTCACTACAGACAATAGTGTAAGTGCCATCGTTGACCTCTAAAATTAGCCCAGGTAATCCGTCAAAATTTGATGGTCCATTCCCAATTGGAATTTCTGGAGTATACCAAGCAACTATTTTAATACTATCATTCTCTATTCGGTCTTTAATTATACATGTCGCCTTATAACATTTATAAACACCTATGTTTTTCGTTTCCTTTTCAAGAACCCAATTGTGTTTTTTTATTGAATCTTTAATAAGAAATATTTTTCCTAAAAAATCTTTCTT
>JAESTK010000106.1 GCA_016763645.1 Flavobacteriales bacterium | reverse complement strand
TTTCAACTTCAATTCCGAATCTATCTCCATCATTTAGAGTTCCTGAAAAACTACCACTTGTTGAACTTATTTTTTGATAAGATTTAACTGTACCGTTACTATTTAAAAATAATACCCAAACCGCTCCCCTATTAGTTCCTCCATCATCATCAGCTCTTGCTCCAACAGCGATGTCAGTTATTCCATCTCCATCTAAATCGCCTAAATTAGTAATTGACATACCGAACCAATCTCCATTATCTAAAACACCCATAAATCCTCCTTGCGTATCACTAATTTTTTGAAATGATTTAACCGTACCGTCAGAATTTAGCAAAATTATTCTAATCGCTCCTCGGTTAGAACCACCATCATCATCAGCTCTAGAACCCACTGCGATGTCAAAAACTCCATCACCATCAAAATCTCCAATATCGCTAACAGTGTTTCCAAACCAATCATTGTCATCAAAAACATCAACTAAACCACCTTGAGTATCACTTATTTTTTGAAAGTTTTTTACAGACCCATCGGGATTAAGAAAAATTATCCAAACCGCCCCGTGATTTACCCCGCCATCGTCATCATAAATTGCTCCCACAGCAATATCATCTATCCCATCACCATCAATATCACCTATTTTACTGCATGAAGTTCCAAAATAATCATCAGGATCTAAAGTCCCTAAAAAACCGCCTTGTGTTTCTGATATTTTACTGTAAGAATTAACTGTTCCATCCGTATTCAAATAAAGTATCCAAACCGCCCCTTGGTCAGTTCCTCCATCATCATCATGTCTCGATCCAACAACAATATCATTAACTCCATCACCGTTAAAATCTCCCATTGCATCAATAGACCTAGCAAACCAATCTTCCGAACCCAAACTTCCCGTAAACCCTCCTTGGGTTGCTGATATTTTTTGAAAACCTCCTATAGCCAAACATACCGTATCATCAGGGGGTAATGGCAATGTATTCGTACAAGTATCAACCAAATCGATAATCCAAACTGCACCCGCATCGGAGAAACCGTCATCGTCTTTGCACGCCCCAACTGCAATTTCGGTTATCCCATCTCCATTTAAATCGCCTACATTAGCTACAGAGACTCCGAAGAAATCTCCTCCATCAATTACCCCTGAAAAACCAAATTGACCTTGTGTAATTTCAAACTCATTTTTTACTGTTCCATCTGGGTTGAGGTACAAAATCCAAAATGACCCTGCGTTTGTTCCATTAGCTGCATCTTTAAATGCTCCGACTAAGATATCGGTTACCCCGTCTTGGTCCATGTCTCCCAAATTCTCAACTTCAATTCCGAATCTATCCCCATCATTTAATGTTCCCGAAAAATCACCACTTGTTGAACTTATTTTTTGATATGACTTAACTGTGCCGTTACTGTTTAAAAACAATACCCAAACTGCTCCCCTGTTAGTTCCTCCATCATCATCAGCTCTTGCTCCAACAGCGATGTCAGTTATTCCATCTCCATCCAAATCACCTAAATTAGTTATTGACATACCAAACCAATCCCCATTGTCCAACACCCCTGTAAATCCACCCTGCGTATCACTTATTTTTTGGACCACCTTTACTGTCCCGTCAGAGTTTAAAAATATAATTCTTACAGAGCCTCTGTCCGTTCCGCCATCATCATCTGCTCTTGCACCAACTGCTAGATCTAAAACACCATCTCCATCCAAATCTCCAATATCACTTACTGAATTTCCAAACCAATCATTGTCATCAAATGCATCAACTAAACCACCTTGAGTATCACTTATTTTTTGAAAGTTTTTTACAGACCCATTTGCGTTTAGAAAAATTACCCATATCGCTCCGTGATTTTCTCCACCATCGTCATCATAAATCGCTCCCACGGCAATATCGTCTATCCCATCACCATCAATATCACCTATTTTACTACAAGAAATTCCAAAATAATCATCAGGGTCTAAAGTCCCTAAAAAACCGCCTTGTGTTTCTGATATTTTACTGTAAGAATTAACTGTTCCATCCGTATTCAAATAAAGTATCCAAACCGCCCCTTGATCAGTTCCTCCATCATCATCATCATCATCATACCTTGACCCAACAATGATATCATTAACTCCATCACCGTTAAAATCACCCATTGCATCAATAGACCGACCAAACCAATCTCCTGAACTCAGACTTCCAGTAAAGCCTCCTTGGGTAGCCGATATTTTTTGAAAGCCCCCAAGTGCTAAACAAACTGTATCATCAGGTGCAGATGGTGTATAAATGTTTACCGTTGCTATTCCACTTACCGTTCCCACACACCCCGTATCGTTCATCGAAACAAGCGTATAAGTAGTGGCAACAGAAGGCGAAACGGCCAATATATAAGGACTTACTGTTACTCCAGTTATCGAATAATTTACTGTGCCATCTGTGTAGGTAAAATCCCATGGAGGACTTCCCGTTAAAGCTACTTGCAAGCTGGCAGTATACCCTTGTAAAATGGTGTAATTTCCTGAAATTGTAGCTGTTGGAATTGCAACTTCAATATAATTTGTTTTTGTTAAGGTATCTGAACCGTTAGCGTTTGTAGCAATTAATGTTACATCGTAAAATCCACTGGTGGCATATTGAATTGATGGATTTTGTTGTGAAGATGTTGCAGGACTGCCTCCTGCAAAAGTCCACTGCCAACTTATTGGTGAATTGGAACTTAAATCTGTAAACTGTACCGTTCCGTTCGGACAAACAAACTGAACATCTGAAGTAAGGTCTGCATTAATTGGTTTTACACACATCAACGCTTGATAAGCATTGATACGCCCAGCACCCATTTGCCCAATGTAAAAAGAGTTTTGTGAATCGATATTATCACAAGAGTTTTTTAAACAAGTCTCGATTTCGTCTGGCGTAAGAAATGAATTTTTAGACAACATCAAAGCCACCAAACCAGACACCAAGGGACAAGCCATAGATGTTCCACTTAAATACCCATAAGAAGAATTGACCCTGCTAAAGTGCTCCAAATACTGCTCCCAGGAGCCATTACATCTATAGTTGATCCGTAGTTAGAAAACGATGAAACCACATCTCCATTTCGTGTTGAACCAACACTTATAACATGGTTATACGCTGCAGGGTACATCGGTATACTCGTGCTACTGTTGCCTGCCGCTGCTACACAAGTAATACCCTGATTATATGCATAATCAAACATATTTTGATATGTTGTAGAATAACCGCCTCCGCCCCAAGACATACTTATCACATCAACACCTGCAACAATTGCGTATTGAACTCCTGCTAATGCACCTGTTAAAGAAGAGTTCGCATCAGTTCCAATTTTTACTGGCACCAAAGTAACATTTGAGCTAATAGAGGCAATTCCTATATTGTTATCAGTTGTCGCAGCAGCAATGCCTGAACAGTGAGTACCGTGTGTAAAATAACTGTTAGTTGAACTTAAGGGGTTGGGGTTATTGTCATTATCAGCAGTATCCCAACCATTAACATCATCAACGTAGCCATTATTATCATCATCTATTCCATTACCGGAAATCTCATTTGGGTTAGTCCAAATTACGGCTTGTAAATCTTCGTGAGATAAGAGCACTGCATCATCGACCATTCCGATTTTAATGTTGGCATTTCCTTGAGTAATATTCCAAGCCTGTTCTGCTTGTATAGTAACCAAATTCCACTGATTTGGATGTAAATCGTTGGGAGTATAAAAGAATTCCATTTGAGGAACGCGCTCCGAGAATTCGATAAACGAAAACTTCTCTATTGCTTCAATAAATTTAAGCTCATCTACACTCTTCGAAAATTTAAAGAGATAAGTGTGTTGCAAATTTTCATCTTGAAGAATAAATGGTTTAATAACCTCACTAACATTGTAGTCTAAAAGCAATTTGCTAAGTTGCTCTTCTCTATCTTTTACCTGCGTTAAATTTCCACTATATGTGTTGACTGTTTTCACATAGAGTTCACCAGAAATATAGGTAGGAGATTGAGTAAACCCTAATACCGCAATTAAGCAAATTAATATACTAAGTATCCCCTTCACTACTTAACAAATATACTAATTTCGCATTGAAACTTTTGGTCGTTTTAGATGACAGACAAACTAAAAAAAATTATTGACGCTTTTGGAATGGGATTCGGTTGTCTCTTAGTTGCCATAATAGGCATAGCGGGTATTGGGACCATTTTTGGTGCTATAATACTTACCGTTTGGCAGAACCTAACGAAATAAAAGCGGTCGATTTCTTATCGATTGAGGCTAAAATAGACTCATAAACTGCTGACCAACCCTCGTATTTATATTTTGAGAAGAAGTTATTATGCCACAAAACAGATGTGAAACCATTAAATTTTTTGGCTTCTGAATGCAATTTTTCAAACACTTTTGGTATCTCCAATTTATCGATATTTAAATATTTTTTCTGCTGAAAAGTAGTGTCCATTAAGTGTAGTGGGTATTCAATTACTTTCACCATCTTATCATGCTTTAAATCGAACAAATTGAAAGGATGACACATTCCATTACGGTAACCATAATGCTCTGAAAAACCTAAAGAACAGTCTTTTTCAATTTCAGAATTATCAAGAATTGATGGCGTTAATCGTTGCTCCCAACTTAAAAAATGAAATCTATTTGTTGTAGTTTTAACCGGCACATTCTGCAATTCATTTCGCAACTTTCCACTCTCAAATGAAGAACCATAACTACCGTGTAGACCAATACTATAATTGTTCTTATTTAAATTTATAATAGAGTCTATTACCTTGATTTCAGAGATGCTATAATCTGCATTATTTACACCTTTGTATTTCCCTTTTTCTGGAAGAAAAAAGAAAGTTGATGTTGCCTGGTATCTCTTTTCTAATTCTGTAATATCATCAAAATTAAACCAAACATCTTTACCAATTCCTCTTTGCGATGCCACGCGAAATGCAGATAATGGCTTTCCTTTTTTTAACTCATTAAAACCACCTTCGAGCCAACCGCTATTAATCTTGTCGATATCGTGAGAGAGAAAAACGCCTGTTTCTTTTCCTTCCCACAAATCAACCTTTAGTTCTATTTCGAAAGCTTTTTCAATAGCTGTTTTCAATATATCGAAATAGTAATTCACAACCGGCAGATCAATTATATCAAGCTTTTTCTGAATGCTTGCCTCATACGGAAATCGCCCTATCGAATCGCGATGCGGTGAATTGTATTCTTGCCACCCACTTAAAAAATAAAATGCAGGCGCTACAATGTCAAGATTGACCACTACCTGGTTATTTTTAACCTCAATTATTGGATATTGCTGCTCTGAATCGAACAAAAATGGAATTTCTTCGCTCAGCCACTCTTGCGAGATAAAATCATCGGGAAAAGGTGTTTGTGTTCCGAAGAAATTAGATTCCGTTTTAGCAACAATAACCATTGCCGAATCTGAAGCTCCATAGCTAACCTTCCCCCAATCGGTAAATCCGTATATTCTTTCGAACTGCTTAAAAACGTATGTTACCCAATGTTTTTTCACAAATTCAACGTTTCAATCATTTGTTTTGTTAATGCTTTGCGCGAATAATTTAAATAATTTTTGTTCAATTGGTCTATTGGGTTTTTTCCTTCCAATAAATTCGAAACATAATTACCAATGCCTTCTTCATCAGAATAATCGAACATTTTGCCTGCTGCACATTCTTGAATAATTGAAGCTGCGTCTCCATTTTTCGGCCCTAAAGCGATGATCGGCTTTCTAGCGGCTAAATACTCAAATAACTTCCCTGTAAGGATTCCTTCATTGTTTTCAATCTTTGGAATAATAAGCAATAACGCATCTGACGTCTGTAGATATTCAATGCTTTTTGGATGATCTACGTAACCAATTACTTCGATATTTTCGCCCCTTAATTTTTCTACAACTTCATCGGCAATTCTTCCAACTAGCTTCAGCTTTATCTTTGTCTTACAAGAGCGAAATGCTGTTATAAAAGCAGACGCATCGTATATATCTGAAAGGGTTCCTGTATATGTGATTACGAATTCATCATTAGAGATAGTGGCTACGCTTTTAAAATCCTCTTCATCAAATCCATTTGGAATAACATGAATTTTGTTTGCATCTACAGCCTCTGATTTAGACGCAAACATCTTTTTAATCGCCTCGCTCACGACAACAACATCATCAGCTTTTTCGAGCGCCATACGCTCCATTTTAGCATCAATCCTTTTCGCCCAAGAGGTGTGATTCATATACTTATAGTAATATATATCCGTCCATGGGTCGCGTAAATCAGCCAGCCATGGCAAGTTAAACTCCTCCTTCAACTTTAGTCCGATTAACTGTGTTGAATGTGGTGGGCTAGTTGTAACAATTGCATCAAAATTTTCCTCTTTCAACAATTCTCTTGCTTTTGCTAACGCATATTTATTCCATCCTTTTCGTGCGTCTGGGATAAAGAAATTACCTCGGATAAATCGAGTTATCTGTTGAATAAAACTAGGATTAGATTCGTTGGCAAAACCCGAATACGGAATTTCAGTCTTATTGGACACTTTTTTATATGCACCATACGGTTCAAACGTGTTTGTGGTGTAAACTTTTACATGGTTCCCCACATCGGCAATTAACGTTTCGTCACGAACGGGATATGATGCCTTATTCGGATTTACTGTAATTACAGTTGGCTCGATATCAAACTCTTTGAAATACTTCGTGAATTTTAACCACCGCTGTACTCCTGCTCCACCACTTGGTGGCCAATAGTACGTTATGATTAAAACTTTTTTCAACTACTTACCTATTTTGTTATTACGCGAAGGCACGCAGAATTTTCGCTAAGGTTCGCTAAGCTACAACCCATTTACAAATCGCTTCAAACCATTTTTGATTAAATCTGTTTTAAAATTAATCAATAGCCCTAATTTATAGTTGCCTAATTTTAAATAAGTCAGTATTTGAGCCTCATGTATATCTGTTAACCACTCAACTGTTTTCAGTTCAACAACTACTTTATCTTCTACTAACAGGTCTATTCTGTATCCGTGATCTAGCTTTACGTTCTTATAAACGATTGGCATAGGTTTCTCTTTCTCAACCTTTAGTCCTTCATTAACTAATTCATAATAAAGACACTCTTGATATGCCGACTCTAACAAGCCTGGACCAAGAGCAGAGTGAACCTCTATCGATTTTCCAATTATTAAGTGTGATATATCGTTCTCGTGCAATATCATTTTGTGCTTTGCAAAACTCTGCGTAAACTTAGTGAAACTTTGCGTTATAGCGCCATTCGTTTAACTATTACGAAATATTCACGGAGTTTTCGTAAGGATCGATTGATACAAATAAAGAATTTCTTGAAACGAACTATCCTCGAGGCAGAGCCATCGAGGTATTTCGCTCGTTTCATTTTGACCGAATGGTCAAAAACCGAAATTCGTT
>JAESTK010000105.1 GCA_016763645.1 Flavobacteriales bacterium | reverse complement strand
TCTTCTGTCTCAACAATTGGTGAAGTAAAACCATTTCAAGGGTGGACCAATAAATTTATTTTTCCCCCGTACGAATTTAATATTGCTAATTGTATGATTACTAATTTCCATATGCCACAATCAACATTGTTGATGATGATTGCAGCATACGCTGGATATGATTTTGCGATGAAAGCATATAAAGAAGCACAAGCTAAAGGGTACAACTTTTACTCTTACGGAGACGCGATGTTGATTTTGTAATTTGTGGCTTCTAGATATGCAATATTAGTTGCGGGAGGAAGCGGCAAAAGAATGGAGTCAACAACTCCAAAACAATTTATTGAATTAAAAGGAAAGCCAATATTGATGCACTCAATATTGGCTTTTTTTCGTTTTGATGAAGCTATAAACATTACGGTTGTACTGCCTGAACATCAAATATCTGTTTGGAAACAATTATGTGAACAGCATAATTTTCAGATTGAACATGAGGTGATTAAAGGGGGAGAAGAGCGATTTCATTCTGTGAAAAATGGGTTAAATGTAATATCAGAAAAAGGTATAGTCGCAATTCATGATGGAGTTAGGCCGTTAGTAAGTAAAGACACGTTGACAAGGTGTTTTGAGGAAGCGGAGAAAAGTGGAAATGCGATTCCCATTGTTGACATTCTTGAAACCATTCGTGAAGTGCAACAGGAAAATTCTCATGCCGTTTCGCGTGATAATTACAAACTAGTTCAAACGCCCCAATGTTTTGATGTTGAGCTAATAAAATCGGCTTTTAAGCAAGAATATCAGTCAAATTTCACTGATGATGCAAGTGTTGCAGAGGCGTTTGGTATAATGATAAACTTAGTCGAAGGAAACCGAGAAAACATAAAAATTACTACTCCGTCAGATTTATTACTGGCAGAAGCACTGCTTGTTGATAAATAGAATTTTCACTCCCAATAATCCTTCCTACATTGGGCGCTTAAATGGAAAACCTATGAAAAATATATTATTAATTGCGTTAGCGCTTGTTGTTGCTGTTCCTGCAATTGCACAAAAAAAGAAGAAAAAAGAAGAAGTTAAAATTGAAACACCAGCGTTTAATTACGATGAGAAAACAAATTTAATTAGTTACAATAATGTAGTTGAAACGAAGGGCACCACAGCCGAATTATATGCAAAATCTCTATCGTGGATGAAAAGCTATTATAAAAACCCAATAGATGTAATTCGAACAAAAGATGCAGAAGGCGGCAAGTTAGAAGGCAAAGCTCGTTTTAGAATTTGGGATGAAAAAGAAGGTACAGGGACTAAAACTGCGGCAGGATCGATAGAATATAACATTACTATTATATGCAAAGATGGAAGGTACAAGTACACGGTTACAAAAATTGGCAAGAAACAAAGCACGTTTTATCCTGCAGAAAAATGGGACACAGCAAATAAAGCAGAGTATAAAAGAATGTACGCTTCTTATCTTGTTCAGTTGGATGCAGAAATAAATAAAATTATTGAAAGCATGAATTCCGCAATCACTGCAGGTGAAGAAGCAAAAGAGGAGGAGTGGTAAATTAATCTATGTTGGGTTTTGATTTGTAATTTTAGGAATAGAATATTTTATAAAATACTGAATCTCTTTTTCGGCACTATCAAGTCTTAAAGAAAGTGCCTCATCAGTAATTTCCAACTTACCAGATAGGTAACTACTTTTATCAATTACATAAGTGGTTTTTTGACTAATCGGGTGCAGATCTTCCCATACATTTAGCCATGTTTCATCACAGGATTTACATTGTAAACCTACTGAAACATGTATTTTACTTCTATGTGAAACGAAATCAAATTTTAAAGAGCCACAGGTACAACCTTTAAATCTGTTTGTTTGGTATTTCCACCTGAGACGATGTTTGTTTTTATGAATTTCGAAGAAATATTTTTGTGCATTTTCATCCATCGTAGAGGTGTTTATTTTTTCAAACTCCTCGTTAGATAATCTAGCATGGTCGAACAAAAAATGATGTGTCGGACATAAAAAGATTAGATTACCATTTCCATCATGCCCCCCTTCAGATCTGGGAATTAAATGACAAAGGTTTATTACACGATTCTCTCCACAAATGTTGCAGGGAATATTGTATTCCTTTTTAGCAGAAGAAGTGGAACTCTTCATTGCTTTCTTTTTCAGCTCTATATTATTTACTAATAGAGCAGTAATCTCTTGAAAATAGTTATCCAATAGCTCTAAAATGCTAATCCTTAATGCGATTAATTCATCATTTACGTCTTCCTTCTCCTGAATGAGTTTTAGAATAACCTTGTGGTGGAAATCAAAACATTTATAGTATGTGATTTTGTAGTCTTTTAAAAGAGATTTAGGGCTTTTCTTTGACATAAATTAAAAGTACGATTCGATTTTGTTAACAGCTCTAGAAACTATTCCTCCACAAATTCCAGTATTTGTTCTATAAAGTGTTCATTGAAAGTATATTTTCTGTCAGTATTAGCTTCAATATAGCCCGCAGACTCTAGCATTACAATCCAATTCCTTAGTTCTGAATGTTCATCTACGTAGTAGATAAAACAATTACTATTAGTATTAATTTGTATCGTTTTGCTGGGAGAAATGAAGAACTCTCGAATAGACCCTTGACCCTTTCCTAAAAGGTCTGCTTTGATTTCGCTCGATAACGAAGGCATGTGAATAATCACTTGATTAAATTTTCTATTTTCCAGATGAATAATTCTATTTGTTTCTCCTTTCCACATGATCCAACTCCCAATCACTTTAGAAAAAATATTGAAGCCAATTTTGGTTAGAAAAGTGAACATATTGGACTGATTTAAGTAATGAATTCTGCAAATCTAAACTATTTTGGTTTGTGTACTTTTTTCAGTAATTTCTCCATTTTTCACATCTGAAATCAAATTCAGTCCAGGTGATTTACCCTTTTCAATAGAACCGAACTTGGATTCTATTCCCAATAATTCGGCACCGTTTAGTGTTCCCCATTGTAGAAGTTTTTCGGTAGAAACTTTGGGATAATACTCCTTAATTCGTTGCATTTCAGATAAAATAGATAGTCCCCAATTGGATGAAAAACTATCAGTTCCCAAGGTAATTTTGGAATCAGTTTCTAAAAAGATGTTGATGTCGGGCAATTTTCGTTCGATGTACCAATTTGCATTTGGGCACAAACACCAATACAAAGACGAAAGTTTCAAGTTCAAAGATAAAAGTTCTTCGGCTGTGGTCATTGTATTGTGTACCAACAACGTTTTAACACCTTTAGGTAGCGTATCTTTTATCGAATTTAACGAAGTTTTCCCAGTCGGTTTCCAAAAAGAAGTGTCTAAACCAAACCATTGCATTAAGCCAATTAAACTACCTTTCCCTTCTAAAAACAACCTGTTTTCATCCTCCGTTTCTTGGTTGTGGAAAGAAATAATACCGTTGTTGTCAGCGTTCCATTCAACGATTTTCTCCCACAATGGGCGAGAGGCAGAATAAGGAGAGTGTGGAACTAATGAAAACTTTAGACTCTTCTCTTTTAACTTTAAACTCAATGCTAATCCCTTTTCGAAAGATTCATCTGCTTGTTCACCCATAAAGCCATACAGCTCAATAAAGGTGTGATAGTATAGATTTCCTTTCGCTTTTTGCGCAAACGTATCAGAGCCATTAGAAATATCGCCTACAGCAACAATTCCATTTGCAATCATTTCTGTTTCTGCATTGGCAATACATTGTTGAACAAAATCGGGCTCGGATTCGCGCTGACTCATCAATTCTTTAATGAACTCTACCAAACCCTTATCTTCTGTAACAACACCTTTCATGTGCGACAACTCCAAATGACAATGAGTGTTCACAAATCCGGGGCAGATAATTCCTTCGTGTTTTTCGATGTCTTGTAATTCCTCGGTAGAGGACAAAACGTCTAAAATGTTGCGATTATCATCAATAACAATCACTCCGTTTTTAATTGGTTTCGAAGAAATGGGATAAATAAAGTCAGCAGTAATTTTTCTCATTTCGAAAGACAAAAATATGAATAAGAAGGTTGTAAAAGTGCAATTTTTGTTCAAGTTCAAGGCCAGAGTTAAAATTCACTTTCGAGTTACCTCCGGTAATGAGAAAGTAAATTTTAGCGATAACGCAGAAATAGGACAAAAATGTACTTAAACTCTGATAACTTAGATTATTACAACCGTCTTAGATGTATCTTTGCATATACATGTCAGAACAAAGACAAGATATTAGGAAGCTCTCGTTAGATGAAATAAAAAATTATTTTGTTTCGATCAATGAGAAACCGTTTCGGGCGAAACAGGTTTACGAATGGCTTTGGAAAAAAGCTGCCTTATCGGTTGATGAGATGACGAATTTGTCGTTGCCAATTAGAGAGCAACTAAACAAAGATTTTATTATCAATTCGATGACCATTGCGGAGAGTCAAAAAAGCAAAGACGGAACCGTTAAAAATGCGTTTAAATTATATGATGGCAACATCATCGAGGGAGTTTTAATTCCTACACCAAAGCGAATGACTGCCTGTGTTTCTTCGCAAGTCGGTTGTAGTTTAACTTGCAAATTTTGCGGAACAGGAAGGTTAAAACGAGAGCGAAATTTAGATGCTTCCGAAATTTACGACCAAATTGTTTCCATCAATAAACAAGCGATAAAAAATCATAATATTCCGCTAAGTAACATCGTGTACATGGGAATGGGAGAGCCGCTTTTGAATTATAAAAACGTGCTTCAATCGATTGAATATGTTACTTCTCCCGAAGGGTTAGATATGTCGCCCAAACGAATTACCATTTCTACAGCTGGTATTTCTAAAATGATTGAAAAGTTAGGCGATGATGAGGTGAAATTCAATCTTGCTGTATCACTTCATGCGGCTAATGATAAAAAACGAGATTACATTATGCCTATCAACGAGCAAAATTCGTTGGATGCATTGGGAAAATCACTGGTTTACTTTCATGAAAAAACTGACATTCGTCCAACCTTTGAGTATATCATTTTTAAAGGGTTTAACGATAAAATTGAAGACGCTCAAGAACTAGTCGAGTTTTGCAAACAGGTGCCATGTAAGATTAATATTATCGAATACAACCCAATTGATGATGGCGAATTTCAGCAGGCAGCGCCTAAAAATGTAGACGATTTTGCCGCCTACCTTGAAAGCAAAAACTTAGTGGTTAATGTGCGGAGAAGTAGGGGTAAAGACATTGATGCTGCTTGTGGGCAACTGGCGAATAAAAATGAGGCTAGCTTAAAATAAGCTTATTTCCAGATAACTTCTTCGATGTCGTAATGTGAGCGCAGTACTTGATAATACTTATCGCGAGCATTATATTCACCAAGAACCTTACTCATTTTCTCCTTTGGGACGCTTAATATTTTAGTCGCTACTTTGCGGCCCACTTCAAGCATTTTATTGAGATATTTGTCATCTACGCCCTTCTTAATCATTACATAATAATAACTTTGACAGTTCCAACCATTTGTTATAAAGCCATAGTCATAGTGCTGGTTAGTTCGGAAATAAACATCAAAAAGATCAGAAGTTCCAACTAAATAGAGAGCCTTTCCCTTGTAATAATGTACATCTGTTATCTCAAAAGAAGCAGCGTAAACTTTTTTTGTTAAAATTACTTGACTCGGCAAGACAATGTCTCTATCTCTTCCTCTTAAGTTAGTTACATCCTCTGTCGTGAGTTGAATTTTAGATTTTGTGTAGTTAATAATGTATAAGTCTGAATAGCTTAAAGTATTTGTGTCATACGCTTCTTTAGTTAAATAGATGCCCTTAAACCCATTATCTCCAAGGTTTATTCTTTTGTCGTAGTATGTTCTTGTAATTTTATTGCTGAGAATATTCGCATCCTTGTCGTTATTAATTGCGTCAGGAAATGCTTTAGTTACTTCTTGTTCGTTTAATTTGACAATGGGACTTTCTAGATCTTTGCTGAAATATAAATCGTTAACAGGTCCTCCAGACGAATATTGTGTGGAAACTGCAATTCTGAAATAAACATACAGAGGGTAAGGGGCTATTGAAACTAATCTAAAACTTTTTCCATCTTTTCTACATCTGTAAAATTGGTTACGTTGCTGAAAACCATAAATTGAATTCTTTTTAATAATTTCTGGAGGAGTGTTGTCATTGTGTATCTGAACTACATTATAACCATCAAAAAAACTAACTGGCATCGTTGATAGCTTTGTTACATTTCCCGCCATATAATCTTCATAGGTTTCGTAAATTCCATTTTTATAAGGCTGGTCGAACCCAATAAAAGATAAAAATAGGATAGAAACAACGGGTGCTACGTAAAATAATTTTTTCATGAAGTGAAGTTTTACAATATCAAATATATAAAATTACGCTAAGAGTAATCAGAAGGATAAATACTACTTTTACTCCGTGTCTTCGTTAGATAAAATACAAGCCCCAATCGTTTCTGAAATGAGAGAATTTGAACGGAAGTTCAAAGGCTCTATGAAAAGCAATGTGGCGCTCTTAGACACTGTTACAAACTACATCGTTAAGCGAAAAGGAAAACAGATGAGACCTATGTTTGTTTTTCTTTCCGCAAAAATGTGTGGCGAAATTCAGGAGTCGAGTTATACAGCCGCTTCGCTTATTGAGTTGTTGCACACCGCAACGTTGGTGCATGATGATGTGGTTGATGAAGCCAATTACCGTAGAGGGTTCTTCTCAATTAATGCGTTGTGGAAAAACAAAATTGCAGTTTTGGTTGGCGATTTTCTTCTATCGAGAGGGTTGCTACTTGCCATAGAAAAAAAAGAGCACGCGTTGCTCGAAATAGTTTCTAATGCGGTTCGAGAAATGAGCGAAGGCGAACTCCTGCAAATTGAAAAGGCCAGAAGACTTGACATAAAAGAAGAGGTCTATTTTCAGATAATTAAACAGAAAACCGCTTCGTTAATTGCCTCTTGCTGCTCTTGCGGTGCAAGTTCTGTTAAGGCAGATGAAGGTATAGTAAAAAAAATGTGGGAATTTGGTGAAAAAATCGGAATAGCATTTCAAATAAAAGACGACTTGTTCGACTTCGGGTTTGGCGATAAAATCGGAAAACCAACAGGTATAGACATCAAAGAAAAGAAGATGACGTTGCCATTAATCTTTGCGTTAAATCAGGCAACGTTCTTGGAAAAGCGAAGAATAATAAACACAATCAAAAACCACAATGAAGACAAAACGCGTGTCGCAGAAGTTATCGACTACGTAATTAAAAGTGGTGGAATAGAATACGCCTCAAAAAAAATGGAAGAGTATAAATCGAACGCTTTAAAGCTTCTTGTCGACTTTCCAGAATCGGAAGCTAAAACCAGTCTTATTGAATTGGTAGAATACACAATTAGCCGTAAAAAATAAAGGTAATCGCACAAGTTCTTATGTTCTTCGTGTGCCTGCGGAGGTGACTATTCATTACAAAAAGAAGATTGGAAAACACATTGCCAACAATCTAAGACGAAAAAGAATAGGCCAAAACAAGCAACAGTTTTACTGAAAATGCGTAGTAGATAGATAAGAAATTGCCAAAAAGTAGTTTTTGGTGTACCTTTGTGATGTGTCGAAAAACGATAATTGATATGACTACTCAAGATTTAAAAGCGGAAAAGTTAGACTTAATTGCTTGGATTGCGCAAGTTCAAGATGTTTCTCTTATCGAGAAATTGAAGCAATTTCGCGGGAAAAATAGCAGTGAATCACTCGTTATACCTGAATGGCAGAAAGAAATTGTTAGGGAACGGGTCGAAAAATCTAAAAACAACCCTGATATTCTTTTAGAATGGGAAGAAGTAAAAAACGATTTTAACTTTGATTAATGTCATTTACGATTAAAATTGAGCCCGATGCTCAACTAGATATACAATCAGGAATTACATGGTATAGTGAACAAAGAAAAGGACTTGGCAAAAAGTTTCATGCCAGTGTTCTTGAACATATTGATGGTTTAAAGAACCATCCACATTTTGAAATACGGTATGACGATTTACATTGTTTACCAGTAAAAGGTTACCCGTATATGATTCACTTTACAATTGACAACAACACTAATGTTGTATCAATTAGAGCAGTTTTTCATACTTCCTTAGATTCGGATCGCTGGAAAGACAGATAAGCAAAAAACGTCTATGCCTTGCTATACTGAAATCCGCCAATTAAGCCCTAAATGGGGTAACGTATTTTTGCAGAGCTCTGCATTAGTGAACTAGCAACTATTCGTGCGCCAGCAGGGGTCGCTCTTAAAGATATTAATTGCTTTATGATTAAAAGAATTTACCTCTGTTATCGGTAATTTCGCAGCTATTTTGAAGCGCATTAGCTACTGTGTAATCTACTTGTGCAGCAGTACTGTATGTCATTTGTTGTTTTACCACAGCCACATTGCCTTCGGCCGCAGGAGTAATTCCATTTACTAACACTAAGTAAACTCCGTTTCGATCAACAATTGGTTTAGAAAGTTGGCTTACTTGAAGGTTAAATAGAGCTCCTAATAGTACTGTTTCAGTCCCAACACCAGAAACAGAGTATGAAGAAAAAGTAGTATTCTCAGAAATTTCGACTTCTTTACCCATTGCAGAGCTAGCTTCTTTTAATGAGGAATACTTGTTCATTTCAGTACTAATTAGTTCAGCTTTTTTTTCGTTTAGTACAGCCAATCGAATACCTTGTTTAACACTTTCGACATTTAACCCTAAAGTTCCAGCTTCTCTAATTTCTTTTAAATGAGCGACAACAAACTTATCTCCAAATTCGAAAACTTGGTCGGCAACATCCCCAACGTTAGATTTAAAAGCCCATAAAATCAAATCTCTTGAGTTTTCTAAACCTGCGATATTTCTATCCGTTTCAAGCACTCTATCTGCAACACGAATTCCTAATTTATTTCCAGCAGCTCTAAAAGACGCTACATCACTATTAGCAATTGAAAAATCACTTGCTTGGTTATAAACCATGTCTTTTGTTTTAGAACTAGCAACCAAAGGGCGGTCAACAATTGCGATTAATTTTTTTGCTTTTGGTTCAGTTTGTTCAATTACTTCAACTAAGTGAATTCCGAAAGCAGTTTCGATAATTTGAACTTGACCAACAGGACCTGTAAAACAAGCATCGATAAACTTTTTATCAGGAACAGGGCAAGTGTATTCTGAAAACCAATCTAAATTTCCACCTTGAGGGGTTGAGGAAAGGTCTTGCGAAAATTGAGGGGCCAGTTCTTCAAAGTTGTCATTTGCGTTGATAACTGCTAATAAACTATCGGCTAATGCTTTTGTTTTGGCCGTATCTCCATCAACTATTCGCAACATAATGTGTCTTGCGTTTGCCGAATCTGGTGTTGTTTTTGTCCCAATTATTTTCGCTAATTGATATGTATTTGCGTTTAAAAATGGTCCAAAAACAGTACCCGTATCTCCTGAGAAAATAAGAGAATCAATCTCGACAGGAAAGCTTCCTTCGTTGTAGTAACGAATATTGTATGCTGTTTCAGCATTTTCGTTTACGAAAGAAGTGTCATCAACTTCTTCAGTGAAATCAGCTTTTAGGTCTGTTAATTCATTTTGAATTGCTGCGATGTCTTCAACAGAAGGATTTACTTGAAAAGCAACGTACTCTACGCCTCTGCTTGCTTGTTTTTGAACGTAAGCAGCTTCATGTTTATGTTCGTTGTAATATTTTTCTAAGTCAGCATCGGTTACTTCAACAGATTTATCATCTACATCATCGAATTGTTTAAGGATGTATGAGAAAGAAACTCTACTTCCTTGGTCTTTTATGCCTGCTTGTGCTTCGGCAGTGGTGATGGCAATTCCTTTTTTAATTAATGTATTGTATTTTGCTTGGTAGCGTTCTTGTAAAAGGCTTTTTTCTAGTTTTAACCATTGGCCTTCAGTATCTGGATTAGACATTGTTTGTTTAACTGCAGCCAATACTTTGTTTCCGTCAAGTCTCCCAAATTGATCGGCAAAGTTAGGGTCAACTCTTCCATCACGACCAGTAAATTGTTGTTGAAGAATTTGGCTTGCGCCCGCTCTAATTCTTGCGAAAAGCTCATCTCCCGTAATGTTAAGCCCAAGTTTATCATATTCGCCACCTAAAACAAATTCAGATATTAATTGGCTCCATACGGCATTACTAACTTGTTCTCGTTGGTTTTGTCCAGCAGGGTTACTACCAATTTGGGTATTTATTCGTTGTTGAAATTCTTGGTTGGATACCGCTCTACCATCAACAATCAGCACATCTGTTTCGCCTGTGTTGCCAAAAGGTCCGTTACCTGATGAAAAGAAATCTCCACCGATAAAAAGAGCCATACCTACTCCAATTACTACCATTAGTAATGTTGAACGGTCTCTTATTTGTTGAATCATAGCCATAAAGCCTGTCTATTTTAGAAATTAAGGATGCAAATATACAACTCCGCAACGAGAATTGAAAGGGTTTTACTCGGCTTGTCCTTTGATGGACAAAATGACCTGGTCAATACGGTTTTCAGTAACTTTTAGCACCTCAAAATGGAAGGAATCTATTTCTATTTTATCTGTTTTTCGAGGAATATTTTCATGATTGTTGATAATGAATCCAGCGAGGGTTTCATATTCATCAGAAACGGGAAGATTTAGCTTGTATTTTTCGTTAATGTAGTCAATTTCTAATCGTGCCGAAAATTTGAATTTTGTTTCGCTAAATCGAACTTCTATATAGTCTTCGGTGTCATGTTCGTCTTCAATTTCACCAAAAATTTCTTCAACTAAGTCTTCCAAAGTAATCATACCAGAAGTGCCTCCAAATTCATCCACAACGATTGCAATTCCTCTTTTTTTATTTATAAAAACATCCAATGCTTCATTGGCAGCCATTGTTTCGGGAACGATAGAAATAGGCAACATAATAGTTTTGACGGCTGTTGGATTTTTAAACAAATCGAACGAATGCACGTACCCGATAATATTATCGATATTTTCTTTGTACACAAGTATTTTCGAAAGTCCTGTCTCTATAAATTTGGAATTAAGTTCTTTAATTTCGGTGTTGATATTGATAGCAACAATTTCGGTTCGAGGCACCATGCATTCCCGAATTTTCACTTCAGAAAATCCCAAGGCATTTTGAAATATTTGCACTTCAGGCTCTATTGCTTCATTGGCCTTAGTTTGATCGAGCACTTGTTGAAGATAATTATCTAAATCTACTTTCCCGAACACAGCTTTGTCTTCTTTTATTTCAGTTTTCAACACTAATTTTAATGCAATATTGGAAAGTCCGATGGTTACGAAAACGATGGGTTGTAGAATTTTGTAGAGAATCCAAACAGGAATTGAAAATGCATTAAGTGTTCGGTTAGGGTTTATTCTAAAAATCGTTTTTGGTAAAAACTCGGCAAAAATCAAAACGATTAAGGTAGAAATTAGCGTTTGACTACATAATATTATAACACTTGAGTCGATAAAACTAGAGATGAATGGAACCAAAATATTCGCCATTAAAACACCGTACATTACTAATGCTATGTTATTGCCCACAAGCATTGCACCAATAAAACTTGATTCTTTCTCTAAAAATTTGGAAAATATTTTAGCACCTATTTTCCCTTCGTTGCTCTCTAATTCAATTTTTAATTTACTTGAAGAAACAAATGCGATTTCCATACCCGAGAAAAAGGCAGAAAAAATAAGTGTGATTAAAATAAAAACGAAGTCTAGGGATTCCATTTACGCGCAACTCAAATATAGTAAAATTTATTTGTTGAGTTTTTCCATTTTTTTTCTCATAATTCTGCGAGCAAAAAACATAACAAATGGTAAAGCTCCAATCATTAGGTATGACCAATCGAACCCATTTTGATAGATCATATATCCAAATACAAAGATTAAGACTGTGCCTAAGGCCAGCCAAAACATCTCCATTATTTTATTCAGTGTTCCCATTGTTTTCTTCAGTTTCTTCGTCCTCGCTTAAGAGAATTGTTCCTGTTAAATTTTTGATGGTGTATTTCGAAAAATCTTCTGTCGCTTCCATACCATTTCCGTAAAGTATTTCGTCTTGTGTTGTAATTTTAACGAATTCTTCGGTATAAATCAGCTTTTCACCTTGATTCCATATAAGATGTTCAGTATTTAATTTTTCACCATCTTTATTAATCACAACAACATCGTCTTTCGCTTCCATAATTTTATCGTTAGTGTAGTTAATGGCATAGTTGCATTCTATTTGTGATTCGGGTTTTTCATTGTCATCGTAAAATACTAATTTTAGTCCTTCAGGAAATTCCATGTATGGTCGCTTTTCGTCTTCGTACCGATTTAATTTTGGAGCAATAAGTCTAAGCGTAAGTTGCGCACTATCGCTGTATAAAATTTCTATATTAGTTGATGATGTGGTTGGTAAATTCTCAGCTGATGTTACTTGTTTTATTTGCTCAATTTCGTTTTTATCACAAGAACTAAAAACCCCTACCATTAAAATGGTAAGGGCTATTATTAGATAATATTTTATGCTAATCGCTTTATTTAGGGACACGCACTGAAGTTGTTTCGTTTATCCAAGAGCCAACGGTAACGGTAGGTTTGTCAATCATTCCATATTGAAACAATAACTCCTTAGATGGGCCGTGAGCTTTTGCGTTGGCGTATTTTTTGTCTGCTTTTTCTGCGAGAGACGGATCAACAGATTTTGCTTTTGCATATTTATCCATCGCTGCCCAATACACGTATTTTTTTTCTAGTTCGTTTTCACCACATTTAGTGGAAGAATAGCAATCACCAATTAATAAATAAGCATCACCGTAATTTGGGTTTACAACCAAAATTGCTCTACAATGTGTTCTTGTTGATGAATACTGTTTTAAGTTGTAAGCAACTTGCGCAGCTTTAAGATTTGAGCTAATTTTTTCATCGTCCGTACTTGCCAATTCAGTTGCTTGTTTAAAAAAGGTATAAGCATCAACATAATTTTTACTTTTTGAGTTTAAACCCCCTAATGCCATAAGGCAAGTATAAGAGGGTGAAACCTCGCAAAGGTTGGTTGCCGCAATTTTATATAATGCGACTTCAGTACCTCCGTCTTTCTCTTTCTTCTCCAACAAGTTTACAATAGTTTTTAAAAGAATTGTGTCTTTTGGGTTAGCATCGAATTTTGGTTGAAATGAGTTTACGATATCTTCAGGTTTTGCAATTGCACCGAAATATTTGTCAATATTCGTTTTAGATTTCTCCCAATAGCCAACGTATTTTTCTTTGCCGTCTGCCTTATATTTATTGATATTAAAATCGACAATTGACATAAGTGGAATGTAGGCTTCTATTAAAACTGATTTTTCGATCTTTTTCTTTTGTAACATTTTATACATCGATTGGTAGTAATAAACCGCCCCACCAGGTCCTAGGTCGTTACCAGTTAATTCGTATGCTTTTTTAAGCATTTCGTACGCTACTTCAGGATCTTCTTTGCTATTTTTAAGATAGTCGGTGCCTTTTTTCTCTAGCACTTTTCCCTCTTCACCAAAGTTGGCAATACGTTGGTCGTAAATCATCATTAACGTATCAAGGTACGCTCTTTTAGTAGTATCATCTTCGGCATCTTTCATAAATTGCTTGTACATTTTAGCTCCGTTGATGTACATATTTTTACTTGCCTTGGGACAAGTATTATAGCAAATTCTCCAAAATTTCACTGCCTCTTTGTAGTCTCCACTTTTAAAGTATGGATTTAAATAAACAGAGAGGTTTTCGATACAAGTCAAACTATCTTCGGGAGTAGCACCGTATTTTCCATTTTGAGAAAATCCGCCTAACGTACTTATCATCAATACTACAGTTGCAATTATTTTAACCGTTTTCTTCATTTTATTTTTCTTTAATTAATCAATTTTCGATTTGTAGAACCAACGGTCGAATTTACTAGGTGTAAGCGAAAGTCCGATATGAATATTCGTAAATTGCTCGTAAACTGGGTTTACGTTTTTACTTCCTCTTCTGCCAGCTTCTATCCCTATATTAAACATTGTTCCTTGTCCTGCGCTAATTATCGGAATACCAATACCAAAACTTATGCCATATTCGACAATGTTTTTGTTGTCGACAATTAAATGGGTGTTTGTGTAGCGAAGACCCACACGGTAATTAAGCATTTTTTGTACGTTTTTATAGGATTTAGCATCGGGCACATATTGAAATCCAATAGAAATTTGATTGCGTTTTGCTAAGCCTAAATTGTTGCCAAGTAATGAAGCTTTTGACCAATCGGTAGTACTATAATCTACAGCGAGTAGGTATTGTTTATTGTATTGATCTTGTCGTTTGTTAAGCTGAACGGTAAATCCAATTCCAGTTGTTTGAGGAATATAAAGGTTACCTGTGTCTAATCGACTGATAATGGTGTCTTCAATTATATCGCTAATTGGGGTTGCTCTATATGTATATGCATACTCGTTAGTGCGCGTCCTAACACTGTCGCCAAGGCTGTAGAAAGCCCCTATCGATGCTGATAAATTGCGATTAAATTTTCGTTTGTAGAGCAATCCAAAATCGAAATTAAAATCGCTTACTTTCATTTCCTTACTATAAAATGTGTTAAAAGCGCCATCAATATCTTGCGGTTCAACTCGTTTTTGTCTATTGAGATTGCCGAAAATATATGAAGCGTTAAAACCAACTGATAGGGTTTGAGTCGTATCAGTAATCAAATTAAATCCGTTGCCAAAATAGGCTCGATTTATTCCACCTTCTCCTTCATAAACGTAATTAATTGTACCAAGTCCAGAAACACTTTCGCTTGAAGTAAATCGATATCCCATACGGCTTTTTGGGACTAACCCGAAACTCATTCCCCACCATTTTGCGATAGGGAAACCTAATGAAATGTTTTTCAGATAGCCGATATTTCCACTTTGGCTAGAACTACCTTGATTAATTTGAAGAAAATTATAATTGACTCCTACATTAAAAGTTGGCAAACGCAACGAACCATATGATGCAGGATTAGCAATGTTGATTTGATAGGGGTCTGCAATCGCATATTTTGCGTCTCCCATAGATGCGTTGTATGCGTACCCAGTAGATTCCAACTCTCCAATTCCGTATGACGAATACGGAGAACGGTTAGTACTTTGAGCTTGAGCCGAAAATTGGCTCACTCCAAAGAGAAAAGTTACCAAGCTAATTTTTTGTATTGTATTCAAGAATTTCATTTAAACCTTTCAGTACCAAATATGGGTCTGCAAAAGTGATGTTTTTTAGTCCTTTTTCAAAATATTTATAGTCGCCTCCTGTAATTATTACATTTAGTTGCGTGTATTCGCTTTTGTACTGAGAAATTACGCCATTAATTTCGTTCAAAATACCGTTCATAACCCCAGATGCAATCGATGATTCGGTGTTTTTTCCAATGTAATTGTCTAGTGAAGTTGATCGCACTAACGGTAATTGACTCGTAAAAGTATTTAACGATTTAAATCGCATTTGCACACCTGGTGAAATTGCTCCACCTTGATAATTATTTTGATTATCGATAAAATCATACTTAATACAAGTGCCCATATCGATACTTAATGTGTTCTGATTTTTATACTTGATGCTCGACCCAACAGCACAGGAAATCCTGTCATTTCCTAAAGTTTGAGGCGTAGCATAATTATTTGAAATAGGAATTGTTGTTCCGTGAGATAATAAAATGGTCTTAAAATGTTTTTGACAAGCAGAAAAAAATGCACCTGTATTATCAACTACTGAGCTAATTATGCATTTTTTGATGGAGTGTACCTGTCGCAGGGTTTGAATTTTCTCTGCCACGATGTTTAATTCGTTGGCAGATTCTTCAATAATTTTTCCATTATCGAAAACCGCAACTTTAGTTGAAGTATTACCTATGTCTATAATTAAATTCAAAACAGAGCAAAGGTATAAATCGGTTGGTGCGAAGCAATGCTAAAAAAATGATTGTTTTTTAAATATTTTTATACTTTTGCCGTCCCAATTGTTGGGACCTTAGCTCAGTTGGTAGAGCAATGGACTGAAAATCCATGTGTCCCTGGTTCGATTCCTGGAGGTCCCACAATTTAAAGCCCTAACTATTAATTAGTTGGGGCTTTTTGGTCTCTATCCTTTTTGCTAGAGTGGAACAATTTCGTGGATGGAGTGGCTTTTTGGTGATTTTAACCAAATAGAACCATAGTAGAATGATTGTTGAACGGAGGGTGCACGGCACGCCCTATCTTTCCCCCATATTATTTAGAATTACGAGAAAATCATAGCAGTCAAGATGAGAATTAGTAGAAGGGTTAGAATAAATGAGCCAATCATGTTAACTACTAGTATCCGTGCTTTTAAGTCTTTCTTGATGAACAATACGTAAACCGCAATCCCAGTGCAGATGGTTGCGATTAATACACCTCCACCCTCATAGAACAGAGGTAAAAAATAAGATGGAAAAACTAAAAGGACCATACTTAATTTAATTCCGAAAGAGATGGCATTTTTATGTTTGCTTATGTCTAGCATTGAAAACAATGAGGTTATCATGAAAGGGAGGAATAACAATATCGTAAATGGAATATAAAAAACAGCCATCCCGCCCATATTGATGGCCCAAATGGTAATTGTCGCTATAACGAGAGTAATTCCCGTCACTAAGTAAATACTCAGATATCTACTCAGACCAAGTAGCCTTGTCCAGATAGCAGATTCTTTAGGTTCCAAGATAGATTCTTCTTCCTTTCTTCGATTAATTATTCCCTTTAGTTCTTCGATTTTAGTTTTATCAATACCCCTTTTGGAAATTTCTAAATCAGCAGCAATTACAATTGCTAATTGAAAACGATTTCGGTTTATAGATGTTATTTCAACGAGTTTCTCATCTGTACATTCTGATGCGAACTTATCAAAATCACTTTCCATTATTTATGAGTCGGGATTAATTGGTAAAGCCAAGTATGCTAGTTCAAACATACTAAATTCTAAGCGTTTGGTACACGCCAGTAATGTTACCACACGAACAAGAATCAAAAAGGTCGATATGGTTATGAGGCGGTTCACTGCTCTACCTAATTTTCGTCTGTTGTTTCTGGTATCTTTATTGAACTCGTTTCGAGTATTTTCCCCTTCAAAAGGGAGTAATTCCAATTATATTTTTTACCCATTATGAATATTACACCAGCCCAAATTGCAATCCAGACAAGTGGACTATTAAACTGAATTTTTTGCAGTAGGGCAGAAGTCGGTAAAGAAGAGCCTTCGAATGTGATAAAGATTGACCCAAAAATATTGTAAGCACTATGAACACCAACGGCTGACTCGATGCCATCATCTAGTATGGTAATTAGTCCAAAGACTAGCCCAAACATTAAGTACTGTGGCATCATATAAATAAACCCGTATTCGGATATTTCTGAATTGAACAGATGAGTGAGGCCAAACAATATGGAGGTTATAATTAAAGGAGCCCATCTATTGTTGGTCCAACTAGCTACTCCTTGCATTAGATAGCCTCTAAAGATTACTTCCTCTGAGGTGGATTGAATAGGAATTAATAAAAATGAAATGAATACGAGAGGAACTAATGATTCTAGATTGAAATTTAAAATATAATTTTTGGGATAAATCAAATAATCGAGTGATAAATAGGTGCCGTAAAGTACGCTCATCAATCCCATTGCAAACCAAAACTTTCCCCACCTTATGCCTGTTGCTCCGTTAATTACATCTATTAGTTTTCTTTTATGTATTGGTTTAAGAAGGATAGTCAATGTTAAGAGGCCTACAATAGAGGGAATTAACAGCAAGACTAGATTCAAATTTGAACCAATTCCAAATTGTGCAAGATTCATTGAATCCAACTCTTGTTCCGTGTAATTTAGACCCCCGTTCATAACTACAATAATCAATGAAGGAACTACACCTATACTAAACGCAACGAAATATTGACTAAAATATATTACAACATATTTCCACCAACTATTTTGGCCATCGTCTAACGTCTTTTCTAAATGATACACTGTTTTCTTTATAACATAACCTATTGCAGATGGTAGCGTTGGCTTATGTCACAGCTCAAAGATAGCTAATCCGATTATATCACCACTTCCACAACTCAAACTCCTTTACCTTCTCAAGTATCTCGCTGGTGTCATAATAATTAATCTTGTGAACCCTACTAGATGAGTGACCCGTAAAGAAACTAGCATTGTCACCAAATTCATTTCGCATCCTCGTTACATACGTCTTCCGCAATCCCTTAAGTTGGATGTCCTTCGATAAGCCCACCTTATTTCTGTAATATCCAGCGAAAAAGAATACACACTTTGGGTCAGAGGGAGGAACTAAAGAAAGTGAAAAATAAGCTAATCAGTTGTTTTCCCTTTACCAAACTGATAACCCACACCAAAAGAAAGCCGAAGCAAATTTTTTGTTGAACCATTATCAAATTCATAGAAGTCATCACCTTTGTCATAGCGATATAAATATCGAGTATAAGTAGGTTGAAAATATAGTGACCACTGTTTCAAAGGATGAACCGTAACATTAGCACCAATGACACCGCCTAAATCAAGAAGAGCTTTTGTAATAACCAATGCGTCAAAGGAACCATAACTGGCGAGCATAAACTCACTTCCAAGTCTAAAGTTACCTCCACCCAGAACATGTACATCAACCTTTGAATTAAACCATACTTTATGGAGATAGAGCGCATCGAAATTCCACATCCACCGAGTAAGAATTGTCCCTGACTCCTGAAATTCACTATAATAGTAATCTACCCATAGTTTTTCAGCAGATAATTTAATAGTGCCAGTAGGATTGATTCTTCGCTCTATGGAGAACCCATCAATATAATATAACGCATACATGTATACATGATACCCATATTGAGGCTTGTTTTTCATCTTTAAGTAAGGAAGTTGAGTCATTGGACTTCCATCGAAGAAATTAAACCCTGAATCAAAAATAGAGATGGCGTTCTTTTTCCCATCACCACTTGTTACATCTTGAGCAAATCCAATAGAGGTGGAAAAAACAATGCTACTAAATTCGACACCAGAATTCTATTCATGTACTACAATTATTTTTTCATTATAGGTGTCATTCTCCCCCTTGATTTCAAGGAAATAAGTGCCATTAGATAAAGAAGATACGTTGAACTTGTATCCCTAATTCATCAGCCAATTCTTTTATGTTTTCTCGCTGATAACTTAACCGAACGGCTTCTGATTTAAACTCATGGCCGTATTTTCTTTTTAATCTTCCCATTATTTAAAGTACGCCAAGCAAAGCTTGGGAGTAGAAATAGGTCTTAACTTTTATGTCCGAACAAAGCTACCAACTCCATATGGCTATTTTAATACTTGGCGGACAACCTCGTTGTTTACACAATCCACATTGACCTTGACCTCTTGGGGTTACTATTAGATGATTGCACATATATCAATTGATTATTTCTGTATCTTTTTTTCCTGTACCAAACTGATAAACTATTCCAGTTGTCAAACGAAACATATTTGCAGTTGAGCCAGTATCGAAACTATAACCGCTATCGCTGCCATTATCATACCGATAAACAAAACGAGTATATTGGGCTTGTACCAAGAACAAAAAACGCTTGGCAAAATTTATGCTGACGTTTGCTCCTATTGTTGTACCAAAGTCCCTTAATTGAATACCAATTAGATGGGTGTCAAATGCTCCAAAGCTTGCAACCATCGACTCCCAACCTCTACGATGGTTTACACCAGCCAAAGCGTTAATTCCTATCCTTTCAGAAAAGAAGATAAGATGCTGATAACACAAGTCAAAATTATATACTTGCCTTGACATTATTTCGCCTGGCGTTATTAAGTAACGGTCATTTCCAGTTAAAGGAGAGTAATCGGCACCGTGAAACTCTGCCGAGAGTTTAACAGATTTTTTAAGGTCAATTTTTCTTGTATACCCCAAACCCGCATAAACTGGCAGAGTTGATAAGTATCTTGTTTTAAGGTCTGGTCCTGATTCAAAGAAATTATAGAGTGAACCAAAATATATAATTTTATTTTTTGGTTCTTGAGAGTAAACATTGGTTGCAATCAAAAAGACGGCAACCCACATTTTGAGAATTTTACTCATTTGTTATCACTAGCTTTTCTGTATAGGTTTTTTTCTCTGATGAAATCTCTATGAAATAAACCCCATTTGGGTATTCAGAAACGTACAGCTCGTGCTGGTCAGACGCAACGATAGAGTTACTTGCAATTTTTCCGTCAATAGAATAAATAGTTATCAAATAATCAGTTGAATTGTCGTCAAAATTAATTGTTACTTTATCGCTTGCTGGGTTTGGGTATATATTGAATGGCGTGTAAGATTCTGCTAAAGTACCATTTTTTTGTAATTCAAGATTTGCTCCAAAGCCCATTATTGTGCTTTTTGGATTGCTGTAATTTTAAGATATATGAAATCTATAACGAACTTGTTGATTGCCCACAACAATCCGCCAAGCATGAATGCACCTACCTTATTGTCGTTATATAACCAACTGGCTTGAAACATAGATTCTATGTTGACTTGCTCCGTCACCCAAACTACAAAATTGATGATGAAACTAATAACTATCTGATTAGGTTTATGATAGCTTGTTTTGTAATAATGGAAAATTAAAGAAAGTACAATAAGCAAATACATTACTGTAAGGAGATGCCAGCCTAAATATTCTATCATATAGGTTGACATTAAATTAACGCACCCAATGACTGCCAACGATAGAATAATTGCCAATCCGATGTTTCCAATTGCATTAGACATATTCAAATGTACACAATAAGAGAGCGTACTTGAGAGTGGCTTAAATGGCACTAGAGTGGACTAATTGACCCAGCTACCTCATCTTGCCGCAGAATAGATGGAGCTTGACTTACAGGTGATTAAAATAGGTTTTGAGCAATGGACTGAAAATCCAGGTGTCCCTGGTTCGATTCCTGGAGGTCCCACAATTTAAAGCCCTAACTATTAATTAGTTGGGGCTTTTTGGTTTTAAAAGAACTACATAAATCAAAATAATTTCTCAACAAAAAAGCCCAACTCAAAAGAGTTGGGCTTTTCTTTATAAATATCGTCATTCTTTATTTTAGAGTTCCGTTTTGTTCGGCTTCTTGGTCATATTTAACCATTCTACCCAACCACCAAATCATCATGCCAACGCCAATTGAAATGAGTAACCAGTTAAACCAACCGTAGGGGACAGCGCCTAACATTCTTAACCCAGCGTACGATGCCGTTGCTAAATCTCCTATTCCGTAAACTACATCTGTGTATGACATGCTTTTCTTAGTTTTGTTGGCTACAAATTTAGAAATTCTTCTGACAGTAAAAATATGTTGACTAAATTTTTTCGTTCAGACCGTCCGATTGTTCTAGCAATACTCTTTTTTATAAGTTTTAGCGCGTGGGTTATTGCCTTTTTTATGGAGGAAAACGCTTTAAATGTAGAATCTACGATATTGTTACAACCGCTTATTAATCAGTTAAACTCCGTTAAATTATT
The DNA here is from genome assembly GCA_016763645.1 of Flavobacteriales bacterium. Classification (GTDB taxonomy): domain Bacteria; phylum Bacteroidota; class Bacteroidia; order Flavobacteriales_G; family NORP312; genus NORP312. The sequence goes on along the minus strand of JAESTK010000105.1, from coordinate 5,961 downwards.
GGGTGTTTTATTGGCTTTTGGTTTCCATTTTATAACGGCTATTTTATTGAATTCAGTTGCTAATAGGTTTAATTTAGCTGATAAAAAATCTTACGCAGTTGCGTTTATGTATCTGTTGCTGTCTATTGCAACAATGGAAGGATATTCATTAACAACAGGTTGCATTGTAAATCTGTTATTGGTGGTTCTGTTATTTCGATTATTTCAGCTTCCGTCATCAAACAATTCGAAATCTATCATTTTTGATTCATCATTTTTAGTTGGTGTTTTGGCAATAATAAACCCCGTAAATATTTTTTTGATACTAGTAGTTTGGGTAGGAATTACTTCTTTTAAATCGGCTTATTTTCGAGATTGGATAATCTCCCTAATCGGGTTTTTTCTTCCAGGTTTATATTTAACTGTTGGCTTTTATTTTTTCGATTCCCTTTATTTAATTGATGGTTTAAAACTTTACATTGCGCCTATTGCAATCGCAGAATCAAACTACATTCTCATTTTAGGGATATTACTTTTGTTGATTCCTGCTTTAGTTGTTTTTGTTGGAAATAGGGGTCAAAAGACAGCGGTAAGTAGAAAAATGTCGAATTTAATTCTGCTACTTTTTGCGATTATGGCAATCAGTAGCGTTTTTCTTAACCGAGATAATTTAATTGTTCTTTCGTCACTTGTACCAATTTCGATTATCGTTGGCGTGTTTTTTATTCAAGTAAAAAAGGTAATCATAGCAGAATCGATACTCTTACTTTTTATGGTTGTTTCGTGCTACTATCACTACATAAATTGGTGATTAATTCTCGTAAAAATGCATTTCGGTAATGTACTTATGTACCGGTTCGGTAAGTAAATACTGCACATCTTTTCTGTTTTTTATGGCGTTACGAATAAAGCTTGCAGAAACTTTCATAACGGGAACATCGTGCATCGTTACTTTTTCGTGGCAATAATTTGTAGCAGCGCTTGTAGCATTATCTTCTTGTTCTTGCACAGTAAGAGCTCTCGGGTAAACATATAATTCACAATGATCAATAATTTGTTCGTGGTTTTTCCACTTAGAAAACGTCCGTAAATTATCTTCACCCATAATTAAAACGAACTCATTGTTGGGATGTTTTTCTTCTAAATAGACTAACGTATTTATGGTGTAAGACAGTTTTGGAAGCTCAAATTCGATGTTCGATGCTTTTAGGTTATTGTTGTCGAATACCGCTTCTCGAACCATTGCTAACCGATGATAATCTTCCAGTAGAGAATTTTTTTGTTTGTGAGGATTTTGAGGTGTAACAACCATCCAAACTTCATCCAAATCGGTGTAGTTTGCCATATAATTGGCAATAATCATGTGCCCAACATGAATCGGGTTGAACGTGCCAAAAAAGAGACCTATTTTCTTCTCTGAAGACATTATAATTGGCTAATTGTTAGCAAATTCTTGAATCAATTTTTCAGCATCTCCAATGGCGTGGGAAAGCTGATCGTTAACTACAATTTTATCGAATTCGCTAGCGAAAGACAATTCTTTTTCTGCTTTGTCTAGTCGTAATTTTAGCTTTTCTGGAGATTCTGTTCTTCGGTTAATTAGCCTCTCTTTTAACGAATCTATTGATGGTGGCATAATAAAAACAGCCAAAGCTTGTTCGCCAAAGATCTTTTTGAGATTTAACCCACCGACAACATCAACATCAAAAATAACATGTTGACCTTTGCTCCAAATTCTATGAATTTCTGAACGAAGTGTTCCGTAAAATTGATTAGGATAAACTTCTTCGAACTCTAGAAATAAATCATCTTCTATTTTACTTTTAAAAGCATCAGATGAAAGAAAAAGGTAGTCTTTGCCACTAATTTCGGTTTCTCTTTTTTCACGACTTGTAGCAGAGATAGAGAATTCTAACCCCAAGTCCATTTTCAATAAACGCTGAACGATAGTCGTTTTTCCCGCACCTGAAGGTGCTGAAACTATTATGCATTTACCCTCTTCCAAACTACAAAACGTTTAATACTTGTTCTTTAATTTTCTCGAGTTCGTCTTTCATTTGAACTACCATTTTTTGAATTTCAGAATGATTGGCTTTTGAGCCAATAGTATTAATTTCTCTTCCTAATTCCTGTCCAATAAACCCTAATTTTTTTCCTTGTGCCTCTTTTTCGTTCATCGTTTCTATAAAATATTCGCAATGAGCTCTTAGTCTTACCTTTTCTTCGGTAATATCGTATTTTTCGAGGTAATAGATTAATTCTTGCTCGAAACGGTTTTGGTCAACTTCAATTTTTAGTGAATCTAAATTTGTGGTAAGTCTTTCTTTCACTTTTTCCATTCGATCTCCTTCAAGAGTCTCGATTTCAGACAATAAATTTAGGATAATTCCAAGTCTCATTTTGAAATCGATTCCAAGTTTTTCACCTTCTTGCTCCCTAGATGAGTTAAATTTATGTAACGCCTCATCGATGGCATTTTCTACAATCGACCATTCTCCTTCTTCAGTTTCGGAACGCTCAGTTTTCATTACATCGGGCATTCTTAATACTTGACCAAGTAATGATGTGTTGCTTTCGTTGATGCTATCTGCTAAGTTTTTTATGTCTTGATAATAATTTTGAGCCAATTCTTGGTTGATGACAGCCTTGGGTTGTTCAGCATTGTTTTCTATATATATTGAAAGCTCTGATTTCCCCCGAACGATAGCCTTTCCTGCAATACCACGATACGCATGTTCTTTTTCGCGATAATGCCCGCTAATTCGAGTACTTAAATCGAGTTGTTTGCTGTTTAGAGAGCGTACTTCAACATTAATTTTTTTATGTTGAAACTCTCCTGAAGCCTTCCCAAAACCTGTCATTGAACGAATCATAGTCGCTAAAATTTTGGCGAAGATAATTATTTAACGCTTGGAAATTTGAGGTTTACTAACCAAATAAACGCTTGTAAAGATTAAAATTGATGCAACAATCTTTACAACAGTGAGACTATCGGCACCTAGCAGCACAGCCACAATTGTAGCAATTATCGGTTGAAGGTAGAGGTAAATACTTACAACCGATGGATTTACTTTTTTCAGCGCATATATGTTTAATAAGTACGCAAAAAAGGTGGTTCCTATAATCACAAAGGCTATTTCATACATTATTTTAGGAGGCATAACCGTCCACTCAATTGCCGAAAACTCTGAAATTCCAATGGGAAAAACGAAAACTAAGCCAAATGTAAAAACCCATTTAATTACTGTTAATGGCTGGTATTTAGTCATCAAGGGCTTCGCTAAAACTAAGTAAACACCGTACGAAGCGGCATTAATTAATATCATTAAATCGCCCCAGATGGTGTCGTTTCCAAAGCTAAAATCTGTAGAATTTTGACTAACAAATATTAATGTACAAGCTCCGATAAGTCCAATGGCAATTCCGGCACCCCTAAGTAACGAGATTCGCTCTTTTAATAAAAAACTCGAAATTAGTAATACTAGAATAGGGTTGCTCGTCATAATGATGGAGGCATTGATTGGCGTTGTGATGTTCAACCCTTTAAAGAACAAAAGCTGGTTGAGTGCCACCCCGAAAAAGCCACAAACGATTAGCCTCGGAAAATCTTTTTTGTCTGCTTTTTCTCCATTGCCAAGAAAGCTGATGGTCCAAAACAAAAAAAGAGCGCCAATTACTCTCAAAAAAATAAAGCCGAATGGTTCGATATAAGTTGGCATCACATCTTTTGCAATCGTATAATTTATCCCATAAATTAAATTGGCGGCTAACAATGCTAGATGCGGAAGGTATTTGGTCACTACGAAAGTAATGTTTGCATCTCTATCACCGATTGTTTCGAATTGCCAACCACAATTCTGTTGTCAATAATCAAAACAGGACGTTTCAAGAATGTATATTCTTCTAATATGTAATTTCTATAATCGACTTCAGTCAATGTTTTGGATGCTAATCCAAGCGATTTGTACTTCATTGCTCTTCGGCTAAATAACGCTTCGAAAGAGCCCGAAAGATTAGCCATTTCGTCAACTTCTTCCGCAGTAATTTTGTTAGTTTTGATGTCTTTAAGTTTAACCCCGCCAAGGTTTAACTCTTTCATTATTCGTTGGCAAGTAGAACAAGTATGCAAGTAAAAAAATGTTTTCATTTGGTAAAAGTACTTGAAAAATAATGACAAGCCCATCTCGGAAAATATTGAATTTTTTTTCACCAAAGCGAATCATTATTCCTGTGGGGATTGGAATTTTATCTGTCGTTTATCTTCTTTTTACAAGTATTGACATCACCGAATTTCAAAATCTAAGTTGGAATTTTTCTGTATTTTCATGGTTACTTGTTGCTGTACTAATGATGCTCATTCGAGATATTGCATACATGTACCGAATTAGAGTATTAACCAACAACGAAATTTCGTGGCGAAATAGTTTTGATGTGATTATGCTTTGGGAGTTCGCATCGGCAATTACTCCGTCTGTTGTTGGTGGTGCTGGAATTGCAGTTTTTATTATTAATCGCGAAAAAATTTCTTTAGGCAGAAGCACCGCAATTGTAATGACAACAGCTTTTTTAGATGAACTATTTTACATCGTAACGGTGCCCATTATTGTTTTGTTGGTTGGAGTTGAGAGTCTTTTTCCTTCAGTTGACAGTCGTACATTTTTGGGATTCGTTTTACCAATCGAACACGTATTCGTAGTGGGATATGTTTTCATCCTGTTACTTACTTTGGTTATTCTTTATGCCACTTTTTTTAATCCAAAAGGGTTTAAAACCCTCCTGGTGAAAATTTGCAGTATCAAATATTTAAAGCGTTGGCAAGAATCAGCAGTAAAAATGGGAGATGATATTGTAGCTACATCGAAAGAACTAAAAGGGAAGCCCATACAATTTTGGTTAAAGGCGTTTGGCGCAACTATTTTTGCTTGGACAGCTCGATTTTGGGTAGTCAATTTTATCATTCTAGCCTTTTCGGAGACGTCATCTTTTTCGCATTTTGGAATATACGCTAGGCAATTAGTGATGTGGGTAATTATGCTCATCAGCCCAACGCCAGGAAGTACAGGAGTTGCCGAGGTTTTGTTCCCTCAATTTTTAGGAGATTATATTTCGAGTGTTTCTCCCGAAATTTTAGGTTTGCTTTGGCGAGTATTAAGCTATTGGCCTTATTTGTTAATCGGAGTTATTGTTCTACCTAAGTGGATTCAACGAGTGTTTTTAAAACGGAAGCTAATTAAGTTTAAAAACACAAATTAATTTCGAAAATTAGTACTTTCGTCAAAATTTTGAGAGATGAAAGATAACATGCGATTCGGAACAAAAGCAATACACGGTGGAGTTGAGCCAGATTCAGCAACAGGAGCTATTATGACACCAATTTACCAAACATCAACTTACGTGCAAGATGGTGTTGGAAACCACAAAGGGTATGAATATTCGAGAACATTAAACCCAACTCGCCATGCGCTAGAAAAGAATTTGGCAGCAATAGAAAATGGAAACTTTGGGGCGTGTTTTGGTTCAGGTTTAGCCGCGATGGATTGCGTAATTAAAATGCTAAACCCAGGCGATGAGGTTATTTCTACCAACGATTTATATGGTGGTTCTTTTCGGTTGTTCAAATCTATTTTTGAAAAATATGGCATCAAATTTCACTTTGTTTCCATGCTAGACACCTCTGGTATTGAAGAAAAAATTAACACCAATACGAAACTTATTTGGGTAGAAACGCCAACCAATCCAATGATGAACATCATAGATATTGAAGCTGTTTCAAAAATCGCTAAAGCAAACAATGTTTTACTGGCGGTTGACAACACATTTGCGACTCCATACCTTCAAAACCCATTAGATTTAGGAGCTGATATTGTGATGCATTCGGTAACAAAATATTTAGGAGGCCATTCAGATGTTGTAATGGGAGCATTAATCGTGAATGACGAAAAATTAGCCGAAGAAATTTATAGAATTCAGAATAGTAGTGGA
>JAESTK010000104.1 GCA_016763645.1 Flavobacteriales bacterium | reverse complement strand
TTTTGGGATCCATATTTTCAAGAAAGCTAAGAGTTTCTTGAAACTCTTCACTATTTCGAAAACGCTCTACATTAAGGGGTAAATCTTCTTCAAAAAATGCTTTTTCGACTAAGAATTTATACTCGTCCTTGGTTCTAATAAACTGTATGGTTTCTTCCCAGGTCATTTTACCGCTCAGTTTCTGGAATTTCTTTAATCAACCGCGCTGGATTACCGCCTACAACACTCCACGGAGCAACGTCTTTGGTTACTACACTTCCTGCCGCAACAATAGCTCCTTCTCCAATAGTAACCCCTTTAAGTATAATTACTCGTGCTGCTATCCATGCCCCTCTACAAATTTTCACGTCTTTCTGTGGAGTAATTTCCCAATTATGATAGCCCCTATCTTTCCAATCAGCCAAATCTTTCTTCCTTAGGCTATACTTTGAACTATGATTATCACTGTCTTGAATTATGCAATTATATGAAATTAGTACATCGTCTTCGATTGTTACTTTGCCTACGGCATCAATAATGGTTGTACCGCCAAGATTGACATTATTTCCAATTAAAACATGAGAGTATTCCGTTTCTGTATAAACAGATCCACTAATTAGACACCCTTCTCCTATTTCAATTTTACCACCTTCTACCCTAATATCAATTTCGCCCATAACATTAGTACCTTCTCCTATGCTCAAGCCAACAGGGTCGACTTTTTTATCAACAGGGGCATGAAGAACCCAAAGAATAATCTTCCGAATTAATTTTCTCATTTTATACAAACATACCACCTACCTACAGACCATTTATCCTCCCATTTGGAGGGAATACTGTAAACCTGAGAGTAATGTTTAGCAAACTTTTCTTTCCACCAGCTCTCCGAATTATTAAAGAAACTCTGTACCGTTGTCATCCACCCTTCATTTTCATTACTTCTCGATACAGGAATCATGTGATAAGAAACTTTTTTAGTATACCTAGCACTCTCTCTAATAAACTGGTCGATGCCTTCTAATGTAAAATGCTCTAAAGATCCAATGGAATATGAATAATCGAATTCATTATTTTCGTAGTTGGTTTTTGTCGCGTCATTAACCTGTATCTTACTCTGCGTAATTCCTTTCTCTATGGCTTTAGTAATTAATAAATCAGATATATCAAAACCATATAAATCTAACTTAGGATACTTTTCAAGTATTTTAATCGTGGGTCCTGAACCACATGCAATATCTAAGACTTTACCTTCTTTGTCTGCTAAAGCCAACTGAACTTCATTCCACACATGGTCCTTTCCCCATTCGTCAAGGAGGTTTGCATATTCGGGATCCCAATACAAGTCAAGTTGTTGATTGTCTGGATCATCTCCTCTGGTAACTGTCTCCAAACTATCAGCTTTCACCCCTTTAAGTGAGCCTAAAATACTTGATAGTAATTTCCAAATTATTGGCGGACATAAATTTCTTATAATTCTTTTCATATCAATCTATTCAATTAAAACCTATTCCCAATTCTTTATTGTACAAAAGTAAATCAAATGAAGTATTTACCAATAAACGAATCATACACTTTTTAATTACCCCCTCTAGGGTTTGTTAAAACTTTTGCAACAGGAATTTTATCATCTTCTGTAACAATGATTTTTCCAGTCGCTTGTCATCATTCTTAGGCTGGGACAAATACCAACAAACTTCACTATACCTCTTTAAATCTGGGATAACAACGTCAGGATATTTTGCTATTTTGTAATCATCTTGAAAATCTGAGATTACATATGGCGTGCCAATTGTGTGAGTAGCTGTGTTGTCAAACCCAATATTGTCGACCAAAGGAAAGTCTGGAAAAAGTGTTATGCCGCGCTCTTTAAAAACACTCCACCACCATCTAATTGCCCAAGAGTCAATCGTTTTATCTTCCATTTGGCTCTTTAGCATTGCAGTATAGGGATAAGAATTATTAAGATCAAACTTTCGTTTCAACTCTTGGTCTTCATTAAGTTTTTCGTAACCAATAGCCTCTTCATTAAAATGTTTCCAAGCCCTATCCCATGTTGCCCAACCCCAAGAAGTAGTAAATGGCATAAAAAAAGATTCGTTATTTCTTCCCCATTTCTGAACAGGGAATTGATGTGCAGAAATTTGCATAACCTCATCACACTTTTCATATCTATTAAGGCTTTCGTTCATGTACTCAAGGAAATACTCTGAACACACTAAATCATCCTCTAAAACAATAACCTTTCCGTATTTATTCACTACTTCAGTTACTCCTTTTATTACAGAATTAGCTAAGCCTATATTAATACTACTACTAAATATTGTTACTTTCTTACACCAGTTTCGGCTTTGAACAATCCTATTCACCTCTTTAATATTTTGCAATTTCTCCTTGCTCGCTTGAGGTTTGGGTCCATCACAAAACACAAATAATTTAGATTTAGCTGAGAGTTTATTTTCAGTCAACGCTTCCAGCGTTTGTTCAGTATGCCAAGGTCTGTCATAACAGAATAATACAATTGGAGCTATGCTTGACATGAATATTTAATTTTCTGTTTTGCCAAGCAAAGATGTCAATTTACTCTGAATTAATTCTTTATCAAACTCTATATACCTTTCCTCTTCCTTTTTAAACACAACATGCGAATTATTCACCAAATCTATAATTTCTTTTGTATTTTCCGAATACCTAAAAATACCCTTTTCAATGTAACTTGACATAGCGTCTTGACCATTTTCATGAACAATAATTGTTGGCACATCAAAGGCAAGTGATTCATATGCTACTGTTGACCAAAATGTTACTTGAACGTCTACGACATCAAATAAGTTGTAAATAGACATTTGATTTGCTACGGCAAGTTCATAATTTTGATTAGAAAGTTTCGAAAGTTCAGTTTCAATCACGTTTCGTTCATGAATGAACCTTGGGTGAAGCCGTATTAGCCATAGAATATTCTCTTCTCTATCAATAGCGTCAATTAATATCTTCGGTATCTTTGAGTGTTGAAGTGATAGTAAAACAACTTTATTAAACGTTTTTATTTTTCGTAAAAACTGTTCTGGTAATACAGCTACATTGGAATGTTGAATACTATATCCAAGCCAAGGATTGCCACCAACAATAACTCTATGCTTCTTACAATGTTTTGTCCATTGTTCTATCCGAGGGAGATTTGCCCTACTCCACATCCAAAAAATATCTGGTATTAAATCATAACCTTCAATTGGATAGTTTTCCCAGTGGCTATACATCATGTGAAAATCACCCTGCTGTCCGTGTTGTAATTCTACTACTTTTATCCCATGCTCCTGCGCTGCAAGGGTCAATGCAAATGCGTAATCACTATAAAAACATGTTAAAAAAATAAGGCTGGGATTATATAGCTTAATACATTTCCTAAACACATTTTTTAGCTGTAATATCTCAACAACCCTCTCTATAATTGCAGTTTCTGAATATCCAAAATCAAGTTGAATTTCTGTTAAATAAGTAATGAATGGTGCCCAATTTTCTATATGTCTTTCTTTTCTTCGAAAAATCTTACCCTTAATAAGATTTAAATAAAATTTAAATTTGGCTTTTTTAAAATCCGCATCTATATATATAGAGCTTCCGTGTTTTCTATCAGGGGAAAAAATTCCATCTGAATATTCTATTATTTTAAAGTTCAAATCATTACCTTCTGAAAAATACCCTAAACTATTTCCAAATCGAGAAAACATTTTTTGATTAACAACCTCTGTCCTTTCTCCTGGCTTCAGGAAATATAATACATCAGTATCTTTATCTGCGTATATATTTGATGTTTCATAGTTCAACACATCTGTCAATTTATTGATTTCTCTATAATCCACAAATGCAGGTTTAAGAAAATAGTTATAAAGTTTACGCGCAGAGTAGTTTTCACCTTTTCCGCTGTGAAAATCAATTTCGTTTGAAGTAAGTCTATTCAGTATAATTAATCTAAGAAGTGGCCATATTTTCACTTCACTAAACACGAGGTTAGCGACAGGAAATTCCATTTCTATTTTGTTAATGATTTGTGTAAACTCTTTATTAGTAATCATCTACAAATCACCTTTGGACACTACAAATTAAAAGCCGTAGCTATTTTTGACAAATCTACATCTTCGACAGTCGGCAGATTTATACCAGTACTCGATAGCATTTGTGCATTTTTGCATTCTTTCGTAGAGTATTGCTCATAAATTGGCATTTTTGAAAGAGGATAAAAAAATGGACGAGCATCAATATTTTGCTCTTTTAGTTTACGTATTATTTCATTCCTATTTTTTTTCTTAACTAATATAGATACTAGCCAAACCACACGTTTGGCTTCTTGAAAATCTAATTGCCAAGTAATTTCATTGAGTTCCGCCAAGCATTTTCGGTATGTTTCCTCTATTCTGAAACGACTACTCAAAATAGAATCAATCCTTTCTAGCTGTGCACAACCTATAGCGGCTTGTAAATTTGTCATTCTATAATTAAACCCAATCTCATCATGCCAATATTTCTTAGTTGGACTCATGCCATGGTCTCTAAGTACTCTCATTTTCCCATCAAGATCAACATCAGTTGTTACACACATTCCACCTTCCCCTGTTGTAAGAATCTTGTTCCCGAAAAATGAATAGGTGGAAATATGTCCAAAGCTGCCTACCTTTTTACCACTATACATTGCACCATGAGCTTCAGCACAATCTTCAACAACAAATAACTTATGCTTATTAGCGATACGCATTATTTCATCCATTTCGCATGGTTGGCCATAGATGTGTACTGGAATTATTGCTTTTGTGTTTTCGGTTATAGCAGCTTCCATTTCATGTGGAGAGATAGTCCATCGCTCCTTTTCAACATCAACAATTACAGGTGTTGCGCCACAATGTAATACTGCGTTAATTGTAGCTGCAAAAGTTAAATCAGGAACAATAACCTCATCTCCTTTACCCACCCCAAGGGCTACTAAAGCCAAATGAATAGCTACAGTTCCGTTCGAAGTAGCTACCCCAAATTTACAATCTACATACTGGGCAAATTCTATTTCGAATCTATCAATATATTTACCCCTGCTCGAAATCCATGTTGATAGAAAAGCATCCGTTAAATATTCAAGTTCTTTAGATGTTAGTGATGGTTCTGCAACAGGAGTAAACCTTGTTTTGTGCTCGTATCTAAAGTAGTCTATTGGATAGCCTTTATCATCAATTATTGGAATAATTCTAACTTTTTTATTTGTCTTTTTAATCAAAGCATGGATATCTTCTCCTTGTGAAGCGACTACACAATTGTTGTAATCCGTTTCTAAAAGAGGATCCTCCAATTTTTTACCAGAAAGCAATAAGCGTCTAAAATCGCCATCTGTAACAACCCCAACCAATTTTTTTTCGGCATCTATAATAAATGAAATGCCTGCTGGCTCAGCGTTTATTGCCTCTAAGACATTTCGTAGTTGTTGATTGTTTCCACAAATAGAATTAGTCATTCATCAATTTTTTAGCAGTGATATAGCTTTGCTTTATTTCATCCATTGTACCGTATACTTCTATAGTAATATCTTTACCTGCAAAAGTATGTTTTTCTAAAAGACAATACA
>JAESTK010000103.1 GCA_016763645.1 Flavobacteriales bacterium | reverse complement strand
TTCAAGGAACAACAGGTGAATCTCCAACTTTATCAAAAGAGGAAAAAGTTAAAGTACTTGATTCGGTTCATAAGACGAATAAAGGTCGCTTGCCAATCGTTTTTGGTATTGGAGGCAATAACACGATGGCAGTTGTAGAAGATTTAAAGTTTTATGATTCATCAAAATACGAAGCCATTCTTTCGGTTTGTCCGTTTTATAATAAGCCCACTCAAGAGGGGATTTATCAGCACTATGCAGCAATTTCGAAAGCGTCACCTAAGCCGATAATCTTATATAACGTACCAGGGCGTTCGGTGGTTAATATGACAGCAGAAACTACATTACGATTAGCGAATGACTTTGACAATATTATTGCGATAAAAGAGGCCTCGGGTGATTTAAAGCAAATGCAAACGATTATTGATGGCTGTCCAGAACATTTTTCTTTGATATCTGGTGATGATCCAATTACGGTTCCTTCAATTAGAATGGGAGGCATTGGTGTTATTTCTGTTGTTGCTAATGCGTTGCCAAAAGTGTTATCTGAAATGGTCAATCAAGCCCTAGAAGGTGATTATAATTCGGCACAGCACATTCAAAATAGCTTTGATGAGATCACTAAATTGATGTTTCGAGAAGGCAATCCAGCGGGGGTAAAATCTGCTTTGAAATTAGTAAAAGTTTGTGGGGAAGATGTTCGTTTACCATTAATTAAAATGTCTGAAACGGGAATTCAGGAAATGGAAGTTGAGTTGAATAAGTTGAGTAACTAAAATTAAATAATCAGTTTTTGTCCCGTTACAATTCTATAAAAACGCTCGATTCCTTCATTGCTGATGTTCAACAAATAATCGAAGTGGTACAATCCGATTTCGTAACGCTCGATAACGATAAACTGTACCAACAACCAGCACCAGATAAATGGAGTGTTAACCAATGTTTGCAACATTTAAACATAACGGGCTATCATTATTTGCCAAGAATTAAGACAGTAATTGAAGGGGCTGTTTGCAGTTGCCAGAAAAATACAGACCACTACAATTCAAGTTGGATTGGTGAAATAGCTGTTTCTTATACTAAGCCATTACCAAATGGTGCTATTCCAAAACCGATGAAAACTTTTAAAAAGGAATTCGACCCGTTATTGTCCGCGTACACAGAAGTAAGCACCATTTCGGAATTTTTAGAACAGCAAAATCAGTTACTACACTATTTACAACAGGCCGCGCAAGTAAACCTAAGTAAGAATCGTGTTACCTCTCTTTTGCCTATCTTGAGTTTCCGATTGGGGGATGCGTTTCGCTTTTTAATTGCCCACGAACAAAGGCATATTCAGCAGGCAAAAAATGCGTTAAAGTTAATTTAGTGCTTAATGAAAATAGAAGGAAACATAGTTGATGTAGTCAATAAAAGAATTTTCAGTGGGTATATTGTCGTTGAAAACGAGAAAATTAAAGAGGTATCTGAACAAGAAAATGACTCTTCTCAATATATTATGCCTGGGTTTGTAGATGCGCATGTGCATATAGAAAGCTCAATGCTTATTCCGTCAGAATTTGCTCGTTTAGCAGTTTGTCACGGTACAGTTGCAACCATTTCCGATCCTCACGAAATAGGTAATGTGCTTGGAGTTGATGGCGTTAAATTCATGATTGAAAATGGCAAGAAAACACCATTTAAATTTCATTTTGGAGCACCATCTTGCGTTCCCGCAACAGTTTTCGAAACAGCAGGGGCTAGCATCACCGTTGATGATGTAAAAGAGTTACTAGCGATGGATGATATTTATTATCTCACAGAAATGATGAATTTTCCAGGCGTGTTATTCGAAGACCCAGAAGTAATGGCTAAAATTCAAGCAGCTAAAGATGCTGGAAAAGTTATTGATGGCCATGCGCCCGGCTTGCGAGGTAATGATGCTAAAAAATACATTGCTGCAGGCATAACTACCGATCATGAATGTTTTACCAAAGAAGAGGCTCTTGATAAGTTGAAATACGGAATGAAGATTCAGATTCGAGAAGGGAGTGCGGCAAAGAACTTCGATTCCTTAATTGATTTGTTGGATGAATTTCCTGATAAAATCATGTTCTGTTCAGATGATAAACATCCAAACGATTTAGCAGCACAACACATCAATACGTTAGCTAAACGAGCAGTTGCTCATGGCTGCGATGTAATGAATGTTTTACGAGCTTGCACCTATAACATCGTTAAGCATTATTCCATGAATGTAGGATTGTTACAGCCCAACGACCCTGCTGATTTTTGCATAGTTGATAACCTTACCGATTTTACTTGCCAAGTAACATACATTAATGGAGAATTAGTTGCCGAAAATGGGCAAACTAAAATTAATTCAGTTGAGGAAACTCCAATTAACAATTTCAACTGCTCACCGATTTCTGTAAGACAAATTGAAGTGGAAGCAACTTCAACTAATGTCAAAGTAATAGAAGTAGAAGATGGGCAGCTTATTACGAAAAAAGGAGAAGCTACATTAACTCCAGTAAATGGAAAATTGATTAGTGATGTTTCTCAAGATGTTTTAAAAATGGTAGTAGTTAACCGGTATTTTGACGCACCACCAGCAGTAGCTTTTATCCGAAATTTCGGGCTAAAACAAGGTGCATTGGCTTCTTGTGTGGCGCACGATAGTCATAACATTATTGCAGTTGGAGTGAGTGATGTAGATATTGTAAAAGCAATTAACCTAGTAGTTGAAAGCAAGGGTGGAGTGTCTCTAGCAAATGGAGAAGAGCAAAAAGTATTAGCGCTACCTGTTGCGGGAATTATGACCAATAAAGATGGTTACGAAACGGCCAATGCTTATGAAAAACTCGATTTAAGAGCCAAAGAATTGGGTGTAACACTTGGTGCGCCCTACATGACAATGTCGTTTTGTGCGTTGTTGGTTATCCCAGAATTAAAATTAAGCGACAAAGGTTTGTTTGATGGGAATAAATTTGAATTTACTAGTTTAGTGTATTCTCAATGAAAAAATTAAGTGTAATAGCATTTTTAATAGGTGTATTCTGTTTAATACCAAACGATGCAGAAGCTCAACAATACGCAAGTTCAGAATACTATCTTATAGATAGTTTGAGTCTTGATGAGTTGGAACAATTTGATAAAAACTTGGTTGATAGTTGCCTTAAATTGTACTACATGGCAGAACACGATACAAGCAAAATTAACGCGATAAATATTATTGTAGATAACGGCAGAGGAGACAATTTTTGGTCTGCATATAATAAATGGATATATCTAAAAGTGAAGAAAGTGTTGGCTAACAACCCTTCGCCAGACCTTGAAATTGCTTATTTAAATTACCTAAGTACTGCTTCCAGCAATATGGGATATTATTATGATGATCAGGGAGATATAGAAAAGGCATTACTTTTCTACCATAAGGGCTTAAAAATTCAGGAGAGGCTTAACGATGGAGAAGGTTTGGCAGTATCTCTGAATAACATTGGTATGGTGTATCAAAGTCAATCAGATAGCGAAAAGGCTTTAGAATACTATTACAAAAGCCTTACAATTAGAGAGGAGTTGGGGCTTCATTCGGGAATCGCGAATTCGCTTAATAATATAGGTAATGTTCATTACGATAATGGAGATAAACTGAAGGCTTTAGGGTTTTTTCGTAAAGCAATCAATATACAAGAGCAGCTCGATTTAAAAGAGGGCATTACGTTTTCGTTGAACAATATTGGGGTAATTTATTACGAATTAAATTACATAGATTCAGCCTTGTACTTTTTTAACCGAAGTCGAATAATCTGTATTGAAGAAGGAAATAAGGTAGGTGAAGCTGATGCCTTGAATAATATAGGGACGTTTAGTTTCGAAAGAGGGGACATTAAAAAAGCATTAATTTGTGGAAACAGTAGTATGGATATCGCAGTCGAGTTAGGTTTTCCTGAGAAAATTAGAAATGCTGCCAAATTATTAACTGGAGTTACGCAGCAATTTCAGGCAAAACTTGGTGCTGATATTGTTATTCATAGCCTTACCAAATTTATTAATGGTAGCAGTG
>JAESTK010000005.1 GCA_016763645.1 Flavobacteriales bacterium | reverse complement strand
TTTTGATTTCCATTTTTTCTCGCAAGCTTTGCGTTTTTCTTTTTTCCCGTAAGCATCCCAAAATCTTTCAAATGGCGACAAGCACACATCAGTTTCTTCAGAAACAAGGTTTTGTTTTTGATTCATCGCGTCGTACGCGTCGAGGGTGTCAGGAATCAGGTTTCCGGTTTCAGGTTTCGGGGTAAAGGAATCAGGAATCAGGTTAAGGGAATCAGCAGGATCACTAGCAGAGTCGTTCCGTTTTAATCTGGATTGATCGAGATTAATCGTGAGTGTATTAAAATCAATAGCTTGCCGAGTCTTTTCATTGAACGCTGGAATTTCAGACCCTTTATCCCTCTCGTTCTTGTGCGGGTTCTGATGTGTACAAAAATTAACCACTCGACAGTACAATTTATCTTGCACAGAGTAGAACCGAATAAATCCAGATTGATCCAGATTAATCGCGAGTTTTGTAATGTCGCAATTATCGTATGGTAAAAGCTGGGCTTTAACTCGTTTTTCTCGCCACTCAAAATCACCTTTGTAGTCGGCAATTGTCCACATTCCAACGAATAGCAATCGCCCCAAAGGCTCTATATCCCCAAGATCATCATTGATGAAAAACCCGGGCTTTATGTTTCTAGCTCTGGCCATGATCAGACCCCATCCATTCATCAGGGAACACTTTGTCCATTGTGTTATTCAATGCATTTGATATTACGCGTGCATATCTTAGGCTTGGGCAGTATTTCCCCTTTTCCAACTCGCATAAGTATGATTTGGATAAGCCAGTTATATCGGCTATATCCTGAAGGGTTAGATTGCATTCCTTTCTTAACTTTTTGACATTATTTTTCATTGCTTTTTCCTTTTCTGTATTCCGTACAATATAACGGAATACAGAACATAGCAATAAAATTATACTATTACTTAGGAACGATTATGGTGTTGAGAACATCCTTTAAAAGACACATTTTCTCATCACCTAGCATCAAGCTCATGAAGTCTTCAGTGTCATCTATTATCAGTTCGGTTATATATGCGTAGTAACAACCCTTATCGGTAAATTCTATGGCCTTGAAACGCTTATCTCTGTCACTGCGAACAAGTCTGAGGTATCCGATCTCAATCATCTTGTGAACTACTTGGTGAACTGCTTGCCTAGTTAATAGCAATTCTTTTGATATAATATTTACACCATTAACACCCTCATTAATATTAACGAGGATCATAACCTGCACAGTGCTAAGGTTATGATTACAACCAAAGTGGCGAAGTCTTAATTTTATATTCCTCATCACCATCTTATTGGCAAGACTTGTTATTTGTATAATGTTCATAGTTATACAGCCCATCCATCTATGTCTGATATCTCTGTGACTGTTAGATCTCGGCCTATCCTCATGCGAGCCTCATGGTGTGCGGCTGTTAATAACATCATTCTCTTGCCTATAACAGGGATACCGCAGGCGCAAAAATCGGATATCATATGTGTTTTAAATGTTTCAACGTCGCGAGTAGAATAGTTAGATAAGGTTACTAAAAGGTTAAACTTAACCTCGCCTTGTGTATTTGGTTGTTTCATATTTAAACCTTTCGTTTTTTAGATCTGCTCGCTTTCACAGATACAGACATTGGTATTTTGCCAGATAGTATAGTTTCACCATCTCGCTCCAGTTCAACAACACCTTCATCTTCGTTAAACATAACAAAGATATTAGGGTTCGTTGATATTAAAAAGCTATTGATCCTTTGTTTTGATACATCAAAGATGTGCGCCAAATCTACCTTCATAATTCCCGTTTTTTTACAGAAATCCTCAATACTAAGTTTCTTGCGTCTGACTCTTTTGGTAACCATTAAACTTCCCCATTTGTTGCTCAGTGGATAAAATAATACTTTACTAATAGTAAACAATCAAGTAAATTGTTATTTCTCGATTATCTGAATGTATCTAAGGATTTGCACGTATGGAATTAGAGGCGTTTAACCCTAGTAAAGAGTTTAAGCCAGGGCTCTATGATGGAGTTAGTAACTCTGATTATCATGCGTCTAGCGCCATTGGTAGTACGTCTTTAAAGATAGCCGGTGAATCTATGCACCTTTATAAGCTAAGCATTGATGGCAATCTACCATTCAATGTAACTGATGCTATCAGGCTTGGTACAACGGTACATAAACGAGTGCTTGAGCCTGAAACATTCAACGAAGATATCGCCATTAAGCCAGACCTTCCTTGGTCAAAGGCCAATAAAATCATCCTACAAGAATTTGCAGACGTTAATCAAGGCAAAACCATCATAACCAAAGATCAAGCAGAGATATCACGATTGATGTGCGAGTCCGTCAGATCTCATCCTGAAGTCATTGAAATGGGTTTGCTATCAAATTCAAATGAATTCGAGAGTTCAGGGTTTTACGTTGATCAAGGAACCGGGCTCTCTTGCAAGTATCGACCAGATGTTAAATCTAGCTGGATGCTGGCAGATTTGAAAACTACGGTTGATGTTAGCCCATCAGGATTTTCAAGGACGATACAGAAATTTGGTTACCACATAAGTGCAGCGCATTACCTGGAGGGCGAAAGGCAATTGTTTGGCTTGAACCATGAACAATTTATATTCATCGTCGTATCGTCTAAATATCCATTCTCTGTGGCTGTTTACACGTTAGATGAATGTTCACTACAAAGGGGTTATGAATTAAGAGAACGATACCTAGCAAGAATAAATGATTGCACTGAAAAGGGTGTCTGGCCTTTGATGAATGGTGGTGGATCTCAATCTATTGGAATACCTAACTGGGGTTATTATGACTGATAAAGAGGTGGCGTAATGAGTGCACAAATGAAAATATTTAAGATAGCGTTGGGACTACCAAAGGGACACGCAATAATTGTTCCTGGCTCATTAGTAAGGGATGCTTCACAAGACAACTTGTCAATGATAGATCGCATGGGTCCAGCAAGGAGAGAAGATGTAGAAGATTTTGTCAAAATGGCCAAATCTAACTGGGGCGTCTCAATCACAGAAACGGATTTTGGAAATAGTTTTGAAATCTTTAAGCCTAACGAAGGTGGTAAGTGATGATATCAGGGAATGTGATGATAGCTAGTTACGGCTATTGGATAGACAACGCGAAAGAAGGTTATAGGTACAGATGGATTTTTTGGTTTAAGGTGCGTAACAGCTATAGATTTTCAAAGCAAGTAGAATATTACTCACACTTTGAGTACTGCTCACCACGAAGATTATTAACATTTACATTCTTTACCAATAGTATACAATTATAAAACATCAACGAGGAGATTAATGTGAGTAAAGAAATAGCCCCAACAGTAAATCAAATAATGCTTTCGTCAGAAAAGATGGAAACTTTGTCCAATTTGGCTGATTTCATGTCCAAAGGGCAGATGATGACGCCTAAACATTTACGCGGCAACCCTGCTGATTGTTTAGCGGTTATAATGCAGGCCAGTCAATGGGAAATGTTGCCCTGGTCAGTGGCACAAAAGACACATGATGTTAACGGTATTATCGGCTATGAAGCTCAATTGTGTATAGCCGTCATAAATACCAAAGCGCCAATTACTGGACGATTAAAGTTTAAATGGTTCGGTGAATGGGAGAACGTTCTTGGTAAGTTTGAATTAAAAACAGGTAGAGGTGAAAAGAAATACATGGCCCCGGCATGGAATGCAGATGATGAGGTTGGGTTAGGTGTTATAGCTTACGCCACATTTGTAGGTGATGAGGAGACAACAGAAACTAGACTCTTGCTGACTCAAGCACAGGTAAGAAACTCTACTCTATGGGCATCAGATCCAAAACAGCAACTTGCATACCTGGCCGCTAAGAAATGGGAAAGGTTACATTGCCCCGAGATAATGCTTGGGGTTTATACGCCAGATGAAATCAGGGAATTTGATATTGAATTAGAGAGAGACATAACGCCAGAAAAAGTAGTCAGCTCTTCTATAAAGAAACCTGAAGTTGAAGAGAAGACTTTTGAAGTGGTGGCTGACTCTAAGGAGGAACCAGAAGAAGAACCTCTATGCGCACCCCCAACCGTTGCTGATCTAAAGCATTTGATGGACAATTGCGATACATTAGCAAGAATAAGAGCAATCGGCGAAGTAGTTAACGAACATAAAAAATCCTTTAGAAAAGATGAATTACAAGCTTTAGAAAAACACTGGAGGGAAGGCGTAAAAATAATAGAAGAAGAAATGGCAATACAAGCAGAGATAGACAACCAACCAACCAACTCAGGATGACGAAAATGACGAATAACACAATACTTTTTTACGATACTGAAACAACTGACATGCCTAACTGGAAAATCCCTTCCGATGACGTTACACAACCGCACTTGGTGCAACTTGCGGCTATCTTGTGCGATGCCGATACAAAAGAAATCATTCAAAGCATTGATTTAATTATCAAGCCAGAAGGTTGGGAGTCGAGCAAGGAGGCGCTTGAAACACATGGCATTACCGAAGAGTTTGCGCTTGAACATGGAATACCAGAGCCGTACGTTGTTGGTATGCTCGAATTGATGCGCGGTGATGCCTTACGTGTGGCTTACAACAAAACGTTTGATCAGCGCATTATACGCATTGCTTACAAGCGTTATTGTAAAGAAGAATTGATTGATTCTTGGGCTGAAAAAGATGATCATAAATGTGCAATGCAAATGGCGCGTAAAGCAATGGGCGGAAAGAACCCAAAACTTATCGATGCTTATAAGCATTTCACCGGCAAAGAATTAGAAAACGCGCATTCTGCAATGGCTGATACATTAGCGTGTATGGAAGTATATTTCGCCATCAGAGAGCAGCACCCAGAAATATAAACTATAACCAAATAGTTCTTAGGAATAAAAAATGACAAGTGCAAAAAAAGAAATGACAACGAAGGTGGAAGCCAAAGGTAAAGATCTTGAAATAGTATCTAATACCACTCCAGTGACCACACAATTTCCATCAACCATTTCATTCACATCAACTGTCAAAACGGTGTTGGCTGAAATAAAGAAGTATTCACACCTAAAGCGCATCAATACTGAAGATGAAGAAAAGTTTAAGATCCAATATAAGGAATTGAAGGTCGCTATACAGATATTCCTAAAGCTCAGGACCACTAATAAAAAAGAAGAAGATACCGCCAAAGCACCTTTAAATGATTACCTGAAGGTGATGAAAAAAGAAGGTGATAGCGTTCGATTGGAGATATCAACCTTTGAGACAGAGCTTAAGGCAGAGCTGAAGCGCGTTGATGATATAAAGCTAAAGAAAAAGAATGCTCAACGTAAATTATGGCAGGACAACTTAAATACAATCCCTTTTGCTTGTCAGAATCTTCAAGATAAAACGCCTGAAGAGCTAAATGTTTTATTAACCTTTTATAATGAGTACGACTTTGAAGCCTTGGACTTTGGTGATCTACACGAACAAGCTAGGTCTGCCGTTGCTTCTGCTGTGAACTTCACAACAAGCCAGATTAATTTGTTGGCAGAACAAGAGAAAGTTAAAAAGGAACGTGAAGAGCTTAGACTTAAAAAGATTGAAGATGATAAAAAAGAATCTGATCGTGTCGAGGTTGAGAAGGCAGCAAACAAGGAGCAAGAAGACAAGGATGCCGCAACTGCTAAAAGAATAAAAGATTTAGAAGATCAAATTGCCGCAGCTAAACCGGTGGATGAAGTTGATCAGGTTGATGAAGAAGAGTTTGATAATAAACTTCCTTGTGATGATGATGAAGCTGCTGACGTTGAAACAGGCCGTGGCCGTAGTGGCGGTGGTAGCTCATCCTTCACAGGACGAAGCGCAGCAATAGAATCTGATCCTGAATCAACTAGAGGCGCATCAAATCAAGATTGTGGAGACGCTAACGATTCTCATCTATCAGACCATTATCTTCAAGGTAGAAGCGCTGGCCTTTTAGCTGGATGGGTTAGCCATATCGATGAAGCTATAAAGATAACACCAACTGATTTGATTGAATCGCATCAGAAAGCCGTTGATAGCGCTCTTGATAATCTGAATAAAATAACGCGCTATCTTAGTAGTGACGGTGTTGTTGGTAGTTAGTCGAAACCAGGTCACAACAAGCCCCTTAATTGGGGCTAAGTCAGTGAGGGCATAAGCTCTTTTAAAAACTCAACTATGAGGAGGTAATAAAATGCGTCACATTTATTTGGCAATAATGCTATTAATGTTTCCCATTTTCGGGTCAGCAACAACGCTGTCCTATGGCTATTCGCCGCCAATTGTATCTATGGACACCAATGATACATCGCATACCGATATATCACAGGAAGTTTGCGCGGTAAGCGAATTGGAGGTAGATCTATCTCGTGTCGAAATTGCCAGCGGCATCACTGGCTATGGTAATGGCCTAGAGGTTAATGACTATACAGGAACTGCCGTGGCCTTTCGCATTGAAGACCCTGGCAGGCAAAGCACGTAAACCATGCAGCCTAAGATAATATAGAAGCAGAAACAAAAAACCTCGACATCGGAATCACGATATCGGGGTTTCTGGGTATAAAACGCTAATATGTCGTTAGCGCAGTTTTAATAATTGGAGGAATAAGATGGAGAATAAATTACCACTACTTGCAGCATTTGAGTGCTATGAAGAAGGTTTTCAAAAGTTTGATGAAGCCAATAAACTCCTATCTAAAGGGCCGCGAAGCTATCATTTAGAGAAGATGCGAGGGTATGTTTCTGCACTATTTGACAAGTATGCGCCCTTCAAGGTGGGGGACACCGTTGTCTTAACAGAAGACCCTAAGATTGGCCCAAATTCCGGTTGGAGATCATCAGAGCACTTCTTGAAAAAAGGGTGTAGAGGAGTGGTCTCGGGTGTTGATTATTACGACGACAATTTCCGCGCCGATGTATGTATGGATAACCAGACGTTCATTTTTAACGGTGTTGAAAAGCCTGCAAATCACCCAGCAACCTTCTGTCTGTGTGAAAGCCTACTGGTTAAAATATAAATGAAATCGTAGTTCTGTCGGAAAGGCGTTTAAAAATAACAACAATAAGCTTTACAAGTTAGACTGTATTCTTTACTATTAGTAAAGAGGTGTTTATTGTGATTATTATAAAAAAATTGATAATTCTAATGCATAAGTTCCTGAATTTTGTTCATAAATGGGCAATAGAGGATTCCATACCAGAGCGCAACAAGTGCGACTGTGAAGACATGGATTGTTTTAAACTACACATAGATAAAGTCCAGAGTGGTGAAGAAGATGTTAACAAAGATTGATACATCTGAAACATTGAAAGGCGTTCTCTTGCTGGTATCAGAAAAGCATGGTGTTAGTGTGGTTCAGGCACTATCGGACCTTATAAACGATTGCATGATGTCCAAGGATGATGAACCGCTACACGTCAACGGTATTGAGCTTTTATGCTTGATCGATAAAAAACACTTTGGAAATAAAGATGAGCGCACCATATAAAAAAACAAATCCAATATGGTTATCAAGGCAAGATGAAAACAATCCCTTGTTGAACCCTCATTACAAAAGATCTATACGCTATTACAATAAGCTTTATTTGGCATGGCCTACATGGTGTTCCGAACACTCTGGATATAAAAGAATTTACATGGAGGCGAAACGGCGTAGGAATAACGGTGATAATGTCCATGTTGATCATATAGTACCAATATGCTCACATATCGTTTGTGGGCTGCATGTGCCTTGGAATCTCCAAATAATCCCAGAGAAAGAAAATTTAACAAAATCTAATACATGGTGGCCTGACCATCCTTTTGAAAATGAAGATATGTTTGATGCATTTAAGCCATACCAAACAAGGATTTTATTTTGAAGATACCAGCACGATGTAGCAGGCGTTGTTGTCAGGCCAGAAGAAACCTTTCTAAGATGCCGGTCATGTATAAGAATTGGCCAAAGTGTCATATGTGTGGAATTGGTGAGATGCGCGTAGACAAATATCGATTAAGGAAGGGTGAATTTGATCATGCAAAGGTTTGTTATATGGACTGCATGCCTTTTCCTCATCTGGTAACAACCAAGGAATGCAAGCAACATTGGGATTACCTTATAGAAAGGAACATGAAACCCAGATCAAAGCATTGTCCTATTCCATTGTACGATAATGAATGTGATGATTTCTAATGGGTTTAGTGCTATTGTTTAACGGTATTGTAGGTACACAAATTTGCACCTTTACCCGCTACCAGTCTATAAGCGGGTTTTTTTTGCCTGTAATTTTGCTATTATTCTAAAAACAACCGGGAATAATTGATGGCTAACTTAAAATCACCTACCACAGCAGATGGCATACTGAGCAACGCAGAACGTCAGTATAAAGCGCTAAAAACGAATATGGTTACTAGAAGTGCTGACTTTGCGAATGGTGGTACTGGGAGGGACGTACTTTCATTAGTGTCATTTCTAAAAAGCATCACTGGCCCGCTACAACTCGCGATAGATACAGCGGGTGCGAATGATGCGGCGAAACTGAAATATTCAGATAATACGTATGCTGTGTCTACGGATCTAACAGAGCTTATCAAGAAAGTTAACTCTACTATCACTGAAATAGTTGGTCTAATACCGGTTAACGGTGGTGGCTACATGCTACTAATGACCATGAATGCAGATAATGTGCCGGTGTGGCGTACATTTACAGGACCCCAACTAGCACCACTAATAGCAAAAATCGATGAAATTATAGCGGTTATTGACTGATGGCACTTCCAGCCACAGAGGATTTTTCCTCAGCATCAGACCCACTTTCTGACTTGACTGAATGGACAGAACTTCCAGTTCTTGCTGACTCTGGAAAAGCAGAAGCTGGTACCTATCAAGATGAAGTAAATACTAACGATAAGGGTGCATACTGGAACGCTGATACATTCGCTGATGGTCAATATTGCCAGATAGATACTGCTGGTGTAGTGACAACAAGTGGAACGCGTCTAGGGTTAATCGTTAGAGCATCCACATCAACAAACGTGGCAACTCTCATGCGTTACAAAGGTAACGGTGATTGTGAGGCGTATGTCTGGGACTCTGGAGGCACACGAAACGCTTTATCTGGCAACCCTTTTACACCCTCAGATACCGTTGTTTCTGGTGATCCACTACGTATAGAGATAGATGACGCTACTGATACCCTAACGCTAAAAATTGACTATGGCGCGGGCTTTGTCACCGAGAATACATGGGATGCATCAAGTGGTAATGCGGCGGGTCAAACAGGGTTATATATCGTAAATCCTAATGGTTCCGTACTAGAGGGAGATAACTGGGAAGGTGGCGACTTAGGTGGGGCTCCAGCAACAAACCCAAAAGGACCATTCACACATCCATTATTTGGGCCATTTAGAGGACCAATATCATGAGTCAATATTTTGGTGATTTTTCAGAAGATCAGACGTTATATATTCCGTTTAATACGTTTGATTCTAATGATCCCAGTGCATCAGTAACGATTACAAACCTAGCTGACGCAGATATAAAGGTTCATAAAGACGGTTCTGCCACTCAAATTGTGACCGATGGTGCCACGATTGCGATTGATTTTGATAGCATAACCGGAAATCACCTGATCACAGTTGATACCAGTGCG
The DNA here is from genome assembly GCA_016763645.1 of Flavobacteriales bacterium. Classification (GTDB taxonomy): domain Bacteria; phylum Bacteroidota; class Bacteroidia; order Flavobacteriales_G; family NORP312; genus NORP312. The sequence continues at coordinate 28,209 of JAESTK010000005.1, read as the reverse complement.
CACGCCGATTACTCAACAGGATCAGATTACCTTGTAAGAATCGAAGGAACCACGGTTGATGGTGCAACAATTAACGCATGGGTTGGATCATTTAGCATTGAAAACCGACACAGCGCTGGGGCGTTACGACCAACTACGGCAGGTAGAACGCTGGATGTTACGGCTGGGGGTGCGGCTGGTATAGACTGGGGCAATGTTGAGAACAAAACTACGGCCAATGATTTGAGTGGCACGGATATTCAATTAGTTGATACCGCCTCAACAGTCACGGGTGGTGCAACTTCTTCAGCACTAGCAACTGTAGATTCAAATGTTGATGCTATTTTATTGGATACCGCTGAAATCGGAACAGCAGGCGCTGGCTTGACTGATCTTGGGGGTATGTCAACGGGTATGAAGGCGGAAGTTAATACCGAAGCCGATACAGCTTTGACCGATTATGACCCACCAACAGATACCGAAATGGTGGCAGCATTCACGGAAATAAAAGGGGCAACTTGGGCAACAACTGATTCTCTTGAAGCGATTAGAGACAGAGGTGATGCCGCATGGACAACAGGTGCTGGAGGTAACGATAGATTGCTAATGGTTGACACAACTATCGCAACCCTTGCAAGTCAGACCAGCTTTACGCTAACCGCGGGGTCCACGGATAACGATGCATATAATAACCTATCAATCGTTGTCGAGGATGTAAGTACAAGCACGCAAAAAGCCGTCGGTATGGTTATAGATTACGTTGGATCAACCAAAACGGTAACTCTGAAAGAGGCTTTAGCCTTCACAATAGCCACTACTGATAAAATATATATTCTTGCTGAAAACTCCCTAAAATCCACAGTGGCTAATCGTCAATTAGATGTTACTGCCACAGGTGGCTCCGGAATAGATTGGGCGAACGTAGAAAATCCAACTACAGCGCTAGACCTTTCTGGTACTGACATACAGCTTGTTGATACCGCCTCAACCGTTACTGGAGGGGCAACATCAGCGGCATTGGCAACTGTTGACTCAAACGTCGACGCGATATTGGTAGATACTGCCGATATGCAGCCTAAGATTGGTTCTCCAGCCGCAGATATCAGTGCGGATATCGCTGCCGTTAAGGTTGATACAGCAGCAACTCTTGTTGATACCAATGAATTGCAGACTGATTGGGCCAACGGTGGCAGGTTAGACTTGATTCTTGATGCACGAGCAGCAGAAGCAACGGTTGCCGCATTACAGGATATATCAGCGGCCAACGTAAACACCGAAGTTGTAGACGTATTGTTTACTGATACTCACGCGGAACTTTCGGCTATTCCGGCAGCAAATGCACCATTGGCGGATAAGATTAACTATATTTACATGAATATTCGCAACAAAATGACACAAACGGCAACCACAGCCACTCTATTTGCTGACGATACATCCACAAGCGTCGGTACATCTACTGTTAGTGATGATGCAACCACGGCAACAAAGGGCGAGTGGTCGTAAATGGCCATAGATACAGTAACTAAAAGATTTTCGATACTAGGGCTGTTTAATCCAGCTCTAAAACACGTAATACCAAGTGGTACAATTACCGCTGGACAAAGATCTACATTCTTAGATCTGTATTCAGGTATAGCGCTAACAGAGCCAGTATCAGTGTTTTCCATAAGCGCCCGTTTTAATATAAAATTCCCACCTGATGACAGAACAATAGAATTTGCTCATGAAGACAGAGACATAATAATTCCACCAAATTCAAGGGGCTTTAAAATATGAGATGGCACAAGAATCTAAGTGTTTGCAAAGACCCCTCTGATGTGGTTGATTATTCTTTGGATTTCAAACAGTTATTGCAATCTGATACAATCAGTACGGCCACCGTTACCGCTGATTTCGTTACAATCGATTCATCGTCAATATCTGGCAACATCGTTACTTTTTTTGTGAGTGCCGGAACTAATGGAAAGACTGCACTGGTAACGGTAAAAATAGTTACAACCAACGCAACACCAAGAACCTTTGAGCGTTCTTTTAAAATACGAGTAGAGAATAAATGACAACAGTATTTTTTGGTGGATATATTATGCGACCAAATGGACTTGATTTTTACAGGGAATGGATGCCAAACCCAAATCTTGAAATTAGTACTCAAGAACAATATCAACATAATCAAGAACATCACGAAGATTTTTGTACTACAAAACATATTCCTTCGGCTATTAAATTGTTTGTGGGGTAATTATGGCAAGGCCAACTAAGTGGACAAAAAAGCTCCAAAACAAAGCTTGGGATTATGTCAAAGGCGAATGGGAGTCTAAAGAAGTTGGTCATGCCGTACCAAGTGTGGTTGGTTTATGCAAATATTTAGACCGTGGAAAGTCCACTATTTACGATTGGGCAAAAGATGAAGAAAAGGAGTTTTCGGACATATTAGAGGCAATTAAGGAGAATCAGGAGCTAATTGTGTTCAATAAGAGCCTAAAAGGTGAATATAATGCAACTATTGCAAAACTACTTTTGGGCAAACATGGGTACCACGACAAGCAAGATACAATGCAAACCAATGTCGATATGTCTCATGAGGAATGGCTAAGCACCTTAGATGACGAATAATGCAGAAAATGAAAAACGTAAACGCCTTAAAAATGATTTCCCCTTCTATTCCAAAAAATGCCTAAAGATACGTGTAAAGGGTATCAATGGTTCAGGGTTAAAGCCTTTCATCCTCAACAAAGCACAACTCTACGTTCACGAGAAGCTTGAAGAACAGCGACAGAGAACCGGTAAAGTTAGGGCTATTATCCTAAAAGGCAGACAACAAGGCCTTTCTACGTATATCGAAGGGCGCTTTATGTGGCGCACCACACATGCCAAAGGTGTTAAAGCTTATATCTTGACCCACGAGGAGGATGCCACAAAAAACCTGTTCAACATGGCCAAGCGCTATTATGAGAACTTGCCGCCATTCGTTAAGCCATCGACAAGTACAACAAACTCCAAAGAGCTGATTTTTGATAGGCTTGATTCAGGTTATCAAGTTGGTACCGCGGGAAACAAAACGGTTGGACGGTCACAGACTAACCAATTCTTTCACGGCTCCGAGGTGGCGTTTTGGCCTAATGCCTCAGAACATGCCAAAGGTATTTTGCAGACTGTTCCTGATGCCGATGAAACAGAGGTTCTTTACGAGTCAACAGCAAACGGTGTTGGTAACTTCTACCACCAACAATGGAAGATGGCAGAACGTGGCGAAGGCGAGTTTATCGCCATATTCGTTCCATGGTTTTGGCAAGAGGAATACAGCAAAGAAACACCTGAAGGGTTCGTTGAAACTGACGAGGAGGCAAAGCTCGCTAATCAATACAACCTGACTCCAGAGCAAATGTATTGGCGACGACTAAAGATCGTTGAATTGTCCGCCGATGGCACAAATGGTGATAAGTCTTTCAAACAAGAATATCCCATGAATGCAGCCGAAGCCTTTCAGCTATCCGGTGAAGATGGATTAATAACACCATCCTCAGTTGTTAAGGCCAGAAAATCCAAGGTTAACGGCAATGGTCCGCTGATTGTTGGCGTGGATCCATCAAGAGGTGGTGATAGGTTCTCTATAATCAAGCGTCAGGGACGAAAGGCCTATGACATTGAGAGTTACGTGGGGGATCAGGTGGACAAGCTAGGAAAGGCTGTAGCCAAGTGTAAGAAGGTATTAGATACGGTATGCCCCATTGCTGGCAAAGTGCCTGATATGATGTTTATTGATGCTGGGGGTGGTGCTGATTTAGCCGATAGACTTCACGAATTGGGTTTTGAGGACAGAGTAAAAGCAATCTATTTTGGTGCAAGCCCATTGGATGAAGACAAGTATATTAACAAGCGCGGGGAAATGTGGGGGACTATGAATCTGTGGCTTAAGGACGAAAACCTTGACGTTGATATACCTGATAGCGATGAATTACAGGCAGATTTGTGCGCATCCCCATACAATCGTGATAGTCATGATAGAATTGTGCTATGGAAAAAAGAGAAGATAAAAAAGGAATTCAAGTTCTCCCCAGATGAGGGAGATGCGTTGGCCTTGACATTTGCAGAGCCTGTGCGCAAACATGCTACACTAGAAATACCAGAAACTAGCGGGGGCTGGATGGGTGCCTAAGTTATCGAAGAAGAAGTTTAGCCAAAAAGAAAAGGATAAAATTCTCCAGAGTTTTACGGAAGATTTCGACTTGGCTTTTACCGCTGAGAGTCGCAACCGTATTGATATGGTTGATGATTTACGATTTGCAGCCCTTGATCAATGGCCCCGTGATATTCAGGTAGAGCGAAAGAATAGGCCAATGCTGACGCTGGATCATATCGGCCAATCCATACGCAAGGTTATGGGCAACATTCGCCAAAACATGCCCTCTATCAAGGTTGACCCGGTAGATGATGGGGCTGACAAGGAAACAGCGGACGTACTTGAAGATCTTACCAGGCAGATAGAGCAATCATCCAACGCCAGAAACGCCTATATCAACGCGGCCAAATTCCAAGTCAAGATGGGTTATGGAGTTTGGAGAGTTAATACCGTTATGAATAACGATGATATCTTTGAGCAAGATATTGTCATCCTCCCCATTAAGAACCCGTTTACAGCCTATGCAGACCCAGACGCAATAATGCCCCAGAAGCAAGATGGGCGCTTTTGGGTGCTATCCGAAACGATGTCAACAAAGAATTTTGAGGCTCAATTTCCTGGTGTCGAAATACCGCTTTCAGTGCCACACAAGGGCCTTGGGGAAACAAATTCAAGATGGTTCGATAGTAATTCAATAAGGATTGCTGAATACTTCAAGAAGGATAAAAAGAAGAAGAAAATCACACAGTTATCTAACGGCGTAGTGGTTAATTCCGATGAGATAACAGAGGAAGACATTGCCTTATACCAAGCCCAAAACATCACACCAGTAAGAGAGCGAGAAGTTGAGGTTGATGTTATCAATTGGTACAAGCTCACAGCCTTTGAAATACTTGAACACGTTCAATGGCCCGGTAAATTATTCCCTATCGTTCCTGTTTATGGCGAAGAAGACAATATTGAAGGCGAGACCTTTATCCGTGGCATTGTAAGAGCCGCCAAAGATCCGCAGCGCATGTACAACTATTGGAATAGTGCAGCCGCTGAAATGATAGCCTTGCAGCCTAAAGCACCTTATCTTCTCCACCTTGATCAAATTAAGAACACCAAAAAATTCTGGGATGTGGCAAACACGTCAAACCTTCCATATTTGCCTTATGAGACTGTTAAGGGCGAGCCGCCACCAATGCGTCAACAACCACCATTGATGCAAAACGGGATACTACAGCAAGCATCAGTTAGTGCTTCTGATATCCAGCAAGCAACAGGCGTCTTTGAAGCGTCTACTGGTGATCTACCACAACAGAGATCAGGGCGTGCAGTTATCGCCTTGCAGCAAGAGGCCGATTTAGGTCAATCCTTGTTTATGGACAATCTTGCTGGAGCCATTGAATACACTGGCAAAGTATTATTAGAATTGATCCCCAAATACTACGACACACAGCGAATCATCAGGCTTCGTGGTGAAGATTCCGGTACAAGGTTCGTCGAGATCAATAAACCTATACTTACACCTGATGGGATGAAGATTCAGCATGATTTAGGCCGTGGCAAATATGACGTGCGTGTTGGTGTGGGTCCAAGCTTTAGAACACGAAGATCAGAAGCGGCTGCATCAATGGTCGAATTGGCGCGAGTGTTCCCGCAAGTGTTGCAAGTTGCCGGTGATTTGGTTGCCAAAAACCTTGATTGGCCCGGTGCTGATGAAATGGCCGAACGTCTTAAGAAGTTATTGCCCCCTGGTATTGCTGATGATGACGAAGATTTGAACCCAGAGGAATTGCAAGCCAAGCAACAGCAACAGCAACAACAACAGCAAATTCAACAGCTTGCCGTTAAATTGGAAATGATGGAAAAACAGGCTAACATAGAGAACATTCAATCTGATTCGGCGGTTAAGCAATCAACAGCCGTTAAGAATTTCAGCGAGATAGAACAAAACGATGTTGAAAACGCTGTGCAAATGGCAGAACTTGCCGCCGCACAGGGTAGTCCAGAAATACTTAGAGCTGCTTTAATCGAAGTGGTTAAACTAGTTCAAAGCACAAGTAAACCCCAACCCCAACAACTTGCACCACCAGCTCAACCACAACCCCCAGGTATCTTATAATGCCAGATGATCTACCAGGCGAGATCAAAAACACGCCAGCGAAAGATGATAATGCAGCCCCATCAACTGCACCGGAAGCCAAAGCCCCACTAGAAGGCGAATTAGTACCCAAAAGTGAAGCTGATGCTAGCGCCGCCGAAAAACCGTCAACCCCTCCAAAGGGCAAAACGGCACAGGAGCGTATTAATCAATTAACCCGTAAAGGGCACGAGCGAGACCAGGAGAATGCACGCTTATTGGCTGAGAATGAAGAGCTAAAAACTCAGAAATCCCCAGCCAAAACACCGGAAGTATCGCCAGCCCCCAAAGAGGATGATTTTGATACTCTTGGGGAATTCGAAGCGGCTAAGGCTGAACACATAGCCAAAACCGCATCTGACATGGCATATGAACGGATATCTAAGGAAAAGCAGGAAGAAACTGATACTACGCTGAAAAATGAAAGGAAAACTTCTTTAAAAGCCAAAAAGAAAGTCTTTGATGCCGCAGTTGAGAGCAAAAGGGATGGCTTTGAAAACTTTGAAGAGGTTGCCTATGGTCATGATTTCATGGATACGGATCTGGTAGAGCAGATTCTAGATATGGAAAAAGGACCGGAAATAGCGTACCACTTGGGATCTAATCTTGATATTGCCAAAGATATGATTGCGTTGTCCCCCGTGCAAAGAGCGCGTGAATTGACCAAACTGGAGTTCAGCCTTGAAACGCTTAAACCGAAGCTTGTCAGTGATGCACCAGATCCTATTACACCGTTAGGTAATTCCGAAACGGTTGAGAAAGATCCAGACAAGATGTCGGCTGACGAATGGCGTGATTGGAGGAACAACGATATTCGCACTAGAGCAGCAAAGTAGGTACTTATCATGGCTAATGCCTTACTAACACCAACGGCGGTGACACGGGAAGCCTTGCGCATCCTTCACCAAAAATTAAACTTTATCGGCAATATCAACCGTCAATATGATAGCCAATTTGCAGTAGCAGGCGCGAAAATTGGTTCTACGTTGACTATTCGCTTGCCTAACCAGTACACGGTTAGAACCGGCGCGGCAATTGATGTGCAAGACACTGATGAAAAGAATGTCTTGTTAACAATCGCTACCCAAAAAGGTGTTGATGTAGAATTTTCAAGCGTTGATTTAACGTTGAGCTTGGATGATTTCGGCACCCGCATACTTGAGCCAATGATGACCGTTCTTGCGGCCAACATTGAAAGCGATGCTTTGAGCATGTTCAAGGATGTTTACAACCAAGAGAACAACGTTGGCTCTTCAGCCACATTCGTTGGTATCTTGAATGGTCGTAAGAAGTTAGTTGATAACTTGGCTGGTTCAACCAACCTCAAATGCAACCTTGATACCCAAACTAACGTCGATATGGTTGATGTGTTGAAGGGTCTTTTCCAAGATTCTGCAAGCGTATCAAAGCAGTACTTAGAAGGTATGCTTGGCCGAACGGCTGGTTTTGAGTTCTTCGAGAACACTTTAATGCCACGTCACGTAACTGGTACTGATGATGGTTCTGGTGATTATTTGGCTAACAGTGCCACGGTTCAGACCGGCACAAGCGCTATTATCGACACGGGAGCAGGAACCTTACTCAAAGGCGACGTGTTCACTTGGGGAAGCGTTAACCGCGTTCACCCAGAAACCAAGGTCGATACTGGTCAATTGCAACAATTTGTTGTAACGGCTGATACCGCGGTCTCTGCTGTATTGGTGAATTTTGAGCCAGAGATAATTGTCGATGGTGCTTATCAAAACGTTACCGCTGGTATTGCTAACAACGCCATCCTTACAAAGGTTGGGGGTGCTTCAGCAACGCATGATATTTCACTTGGTTATTCTAAGGATGCATTTACGTTTGTGACTGCTGATTTACGTTTACCTCGTGGTTTGGATTTCGCAGCTCGTGAAGTTATGGACGGCATATCAATGCGTATCATTACTGACTACGACATCACTAATGATATATTCCCAACACGTATTGACGTTCTCTACGGATTTAAGACTCTCCGTGCACAGACCGCCGTTCGTTTCGCTAACAACTAAGAGGTATTTATCATGACTGTTCAAAATTTAAGTAGAAAAAATACCGAAGGTTGTATCGCTAACGGGTTACAACGACAAGTTATCTCTGGCTTAGCTGGAGGTACTACAGCTCGTGCGTTGCTTGCATCAGAATCGGGCTCTTTGTGCATGTTTGACAGTGCAGCCGGTCAGATTTACACCTTGCCAGCACCAGTGATTGGGCTCCAGTTCGACTTTCTGGTATCCGTCGCAGGTACAAGCAACTCGTACTCGATTGATACTGATGCTGCCACTACCTTTATCGGTGGTGGTGTTGCTGCTGTATCAACGACAGTGGCAGAAGGTGGGGATAGTTTCCCTGCCACCATTGCATCTACTGTCTCATGCGATTTGGACAGTGATGTGACAGGTCGTCTGGTAGGTACCGCACTTTCCATTGTGTGTATAAGCTCCACAGAATGGGTAATATCGGGAGTTACGCACGGTGTTGGAACGCTGGCTACTCCGTTCGCATAAACAATATTAGCCCTCGAAAGGGGGCTATTTGAGGATTATTCATATGTCACGATGGTGCATGTATCAAGTCATTAACGGTTCATTGGTTACGCAAATGTTTGACGAGAGCCAAATTCCTGATGGTTGGCATGACTCCCCAGATGCCGCAGAAGAAGGCGGTGCTGATTGGAATGCCTCAGAAATGCAAAAGGAAGAGGATGCTATTAACATAAGAGAAAACAAGATCGATGAAGCCAAGTTAAAGGAAATTCATCAATCTCTGAATGATAGAGAGACTGGTTTAGATGTCATTTCAGCCGCACTTGATAAAAAGGAAGCGGAACAAGAAGCCAGAGATACCATCCTTGATGAACGTGAAGTAGCGTTAAAGCTTCGCGAAGATGCCCTAAAAACGGTTGTCATGGCAGATAAACACCCCCAGGCGGAAGTTGAAAAAAAGACTTCGAAAGCTAAGGCGAAATAGAAGATGACCACGGCACGAGAGTTGATCAACAGTTCTGCAAAACAGGCTGGTATTTTAGCCAACGGCCAAGTTCTGCAAAGTGTAGTCAGTAAAGATGCTTTAAAGCGTCTTAACAGGATGATTGCACGGTTGCAAAATAATGGCGTAGATTTGGGTTTATCAACACTTGTTGCCACAGATACACTGTTTATTGATGACGCTGACGAAGAAGCTCTCGAATTACAACTAACTCTGAGATTGATGGTTGCGTACAAGCGCCCAATTCAACCAGGGTTATCGGCTGCGGCGGGTTCCGCCATATCAGAACTACAAGCCAAATACTTTACAATACCTGAAATGACGTTTGATAAAGCATTAACACGCCAGCATTTGCCACATAAACACGCCCTAGATAACCTTGATGATTAGTTATGGCTACCTTACCTTTCCCACTAGTTGGGGCCACTCATGTAAATAGATCTGTTCCAGTGTCAAATCAATTGGCGCTGAATTTTTACGTTGAAACTGATCCAGGCGGGAAAGAACCCGTTTCACAGAAACCTTTCCCCGGTTTAAAGCCTTTTTCTACTGGCGATGGATTTGACAGGGGTCTAGGTGAGCTTAATAACACCCTCTACAAGGTTTCTAATACAAAGCTGTTCAAAGTGTCAGATATTGGAGTCCAAACGCTCATAGGTACCATAGAAGGTGAATTAAGATGCGTTCTGGATGAAGATGAAGCCGGGAACCTTGTTATAACCAATAATCAGACCACACCTTATGCATACGATGGTACAACATTAACCAAAGGCACTGATGCGGACTTACCAAGCGCGGCAACTGTTACCTATATCAACCGTCGAGTTGTTTATGATGGCATTGGTGGCGACGTGGCATTCTCTGACCTTGATGATCCGTTATCGGTTAACAGTGCCAACGTTATCATTGCAGAGGCAAAGCCAGATAATACCTTGGCTGTTTTTGCTTACAAACAGCAGGTGTACGTGTTCGGTGAAAAGAGCATTCAGCCACTTTATAACAGCGGTACCGGCAACCCGCCCTATGATTTTGTTCTAAATGCCACTCAAGAGAATGGTTTAATAGCAATACACTCAATATCCAAGAATGAAAATTTTGCTTACTATTTAGGCAGTAATAAAAAAGTATATCAATTGACAGGACTTGCCAGTCGCCCCATTAGTGACCCATCTATAGGCCAAGCCATCAGCAAGTATTCAAGGGTTGACGATGCTTTTGGTGTTTGTTTTACCCTTGATGACCAGAATTTCTACCTGTTATCATTCCCATCTGGCAACGAAACATGGTTGTTCAATGAAAGATCGGTTACTTGGACAAACTTAGCTTTTGGCACCAATGGCGACCAGCACCTAATCAGTGATTATCGGTTCATCTACGGCAAACACCTCGTCTCTGACCGCAGAAACGGCAACATCTACGAACTTGATTTTGAGACTTACACCGACAATGGCGACATCATCCAGCATGTAAGAAAAACCGTTTCGGTAGACGCTGGAGTCTTTGGTAAGCCTGGTTTTATGGTCTTCATGGAACGCCTTGAAATAGAGATACAGCCCGGCACAAGTTTAGTGACCGCTGAATCTTTCATGATTATGGAATTTTCTGATGATAACGGTGAGTCGTGGAGTTCTGAGATGTGGGCTCCGGTAGGCTTACAAGGTGAGTTTCTACATAAAATACAGTGGTTTGGTTTAGGTTCATTCTATGACCGGATGTTCAGGTTTACGATGAGTGACAGCATTAATTGGACCCTTATCTCTGCACACGCAGACGTGGAGTTAGAAATTGGCTAGTGTTGATCCCTTTGTCATTGAATGGCCTGAAGTGTGGACTGAAGATCCACAGATAGCGCCAGTTATTATCTATTTGAATAGGTTCTTGCATGACCTATGGATAAGGTCCGGTGGTGGTGATGATGCCATTGCTGAAACACAGATAGGCGAGTTATACGAACCTGGAATTCAGACATCCAATGTCGATGAGATAGCCGAAGAATTAGAAATTGCTCAAGAGATGGCGTTCAATCCTGTCATTGCTCCAGTTGAGCTAATCACCATTGCCGCTGGAGTGACAGCGTTCACAACAACTGGCAATCAAATTATCATCTGTAACAATACCGCAGAGCTAACAATAACCCTGAACTTGAACCCTGATGACGGGGAGAAGATAACCGTCATTAGGCGAGATGCTAAAATTTCCCTAGTAGGCACGCTAAACGGTTCGACCCCAACGGCGATACCGTCGAAAAATGATATCCTTGATGTTTATCATACAATTGCCGGTGGGGAGTGGTCCGCATGAGCCGTATAGGAACCACTGATTATCTCATAGAAGTAGCAGACGGGAATATCGATGGTGCCAGAATCGAAGGTTTCCAAATGCAGGGGGAAATTGACGGTACAAGGGGTGATATCTGGGGCGGAACTGGCGATTATGCATTCCCAACTACAGCGCAAACATTAGAGATTCTGTCCTCTTCAGCAAATGATGCTGCTGGTGGTACTGGCATGAGGACGGTGGATTTTGTCAGCCTAGATGCTAACAAGTTGCTACAAATTACAAGAGTAACTTTAAACGGAACGACTCCAGTAATATTGTCAGGAACTCACTTAAGAAAGCATTTACTAGTAGGAGTTGATTCTGGGTCAATTGGAAGAAATGATGGTGATATAACATTAAGAATATCGGTAGCCGGTGCGACATGGAATGTTATAAAAGCAGGCAAAGGCGTATCTCACGATGGTCATTTTACAATACCATCCAATGAGAAGGGGCAGTTTTTAAATCTGTTTCTTCTTGTTCCAAAAAATAGCGAGATGATTGGGCATACTGATATTCGTGATGGCTCTAACGCTAACCCAACATGGTTAAGTTCTGCTGATGTATTTATTTATCAGAGTTTGGTTAACTTTGAGGTGCTGGCAAAGCTAACGTTGGTCCCTGAATCAGACGTAGCAATTAAAGCTGAAGGTACATCAACTTTCCAAACTACTTGGATATTTGAAATGTTGTATTTAGAAACTTAAAAAGGTATTGATCAATGACAGCATCTGGAAATATTGGCGACAATGAGAACGAAACAAGCTCTGCTGACATATCCAGCGCTATAAGTATTGGTTCTTCAGCGAGTGTAACCATTTTAGCAGCACAGTCCGCCGATGATCCTCAGTGGTTGTCTATATGGATTTACAACGATGGTAATAGAACATTATGGGTTAAACCACAAGCCTTTGGTGTTGACAATGATAAAAAAGGAATTCCAATATTCTCGGGTGAAAAGGAAAATATCCTTGAATTTGGCAAAAACTACCGTGGCGAATGGTCTGGTATTATGAATAGTGGCGGTTCCAGAGACGTATACGTAACTTCGTGGTGATTTATGATAATTAAAGATCTCACCCCTGGTGATGATTTCAAGGTTGTTAGCACACAAGTTCAATATGAATATGAGGGATACCTTAACCATCATCGTACTGGTTTTATTCATTGGTGTATTGATGCTAGCGGCATTAAGAAGGCGCTTTCCTATAAAACGGAAGTGGTGAAAGTATGAGTACTGGCAAATCTCGCCTTAGCGATGAAGACACATATAGTTGGACAAGCCGGTACAATGCCACAGCTAACGACTATGCGTTTTATTTAAAGAATACAAATTCTAATAAAGACCTGAATATTAGGGAAATATTTGTTTTTTCTAGCGTTAAATGTGATTTTTCCGTTAAGTTTGTTACAGGAACCGCGACAGGTTCGACGATAACTGGTGTTAATTGGAATAAGAAAACCTCTGAAACTGCAGATGTTATAGCAAAAAATTCTGGTGTTACTGGTCTTTCTGCTGATGGTGATATAATTGATATAGATGTTGATGCTGACAACAGGGAGTTTTATAACTTTGATGGTTCTTTGATTCTTGGTGAAAATGACGCTATAGGGATAAAGGTTGATGCTACCGCAACTGTATCAATAATTACAGTAGGGGATTTTGAATAATGGCCAGAACACCAGAAAACTTCAAACATAATACACAGCTCAGCACATCAGCCGCCGCTTTGGTTGCCGCTGTGGCCGCTAATACGAAGGCTATTGTTAGAAAGTTGTCGTTCTACAATTCCAACACTACTACCAACAGAATTGTGACTGTGTATGTCGTTGAAACAAGCGGTACAGCAGACACCGGCAACACATTGGTGGTGAAGTCAATCCCACCAGAGAAAACTTGGAATGTCATCGAAATACAAGGTGAAGTTTTGACCACAGGAATGACGGTGCAAGCCAAACAAGATACTGGAACAGATGTGAACGCTAACGTTTCAGGCGCTAACGTAACTTAGTCTAGAGGTTTAATTTTGTACGATAAAAAATTGATAGAAGATAGCAAACAAACAGATTTAGGTATAGTTCATCATTTCTCAGATGGTGTTTATGCCAAGCAAATGCACCTTCCAAAAGGTCATGTAGCGGTATCACACAAACACGAATTTTCGCATTTAAGCATTCTATCTTGTGGCAAGTGTGTTGTTGAGACAGATCTGGGCATCGATACATATGAGGCCCCCGAATGCATTGAAATCAAAGCAGGGGTAGAGCATCAAATCCTTGCTTTAGAGGACGTTACATGGTTTTGCATACATGCCACCGATGAAAAAGACCCGGATCAAGTTGACAGAGTTGTGATCAAAGATGAAACCGTTTAACGACATCGGTGTCAGGTTTGATGTGGAGGAGTTAGGGGACTTTCTCATCTCTTGTGACTATTGGGGCGAATACCCTCAACGTGGTAGCGAAGGTTCACCACACAGTCAAATGGTTGATATTTGGGCAAGGTTCAAAGATCCACAATACTCTTTAGATACTGGTGATTGGTCTGTATTTTTAGATGAACACGAATCAATTTGGTTGAAGGATATACCAGAAGTGAAAGGGATTTGTGAAAAATTGATGGAGGTTACATGCGGTGATCGATTGGGCGGCGTGCTTATCACCAAATTGCCACCAGGCGGAAAGATAACACCACATATTGATAGTGGATGGCATGCCACTTTTTATGATAAATACATGGTTCCTATAAGGAATAAACCCGGTTCAAAGTTCTGCTTTGAAGATGGTTACATTGAGCCAGAAGAGGGTCAAGTTTTTGGCTTTAGGAATGATGTGCTACATTGGGTAGAGAATGATTCTGATGAAGACAGAATTGCAATGATAGTTTGTATACACCAAAGTAAATTTAGTAAGGGGGGCGCGTTATGCCTTGGGGAGCAGCAGCAATAGCAGGTGCCGCCATAGTTGGCGGTGTTGTGCAAAGTAATGCGGCATCAGATGCAGCAGATGCACAAGTAGATGCTAGCTTTTTGCAAGTTCAAGAAGCAGAAGACGCACGAAACCAACTTGTTGAAATACTTGATCCTTTTGTCAATATCGGCGTGGATGCTGGGGAACAAATACAGAACCTGCTTGCTGATCCTACGCAAGATTTAGAACGAATCAACCCGGTAGTTTCCTTCCTTCGAGATCAGGGTTTTGAAGCCATACAGGAAAGCGCGGCGGCTGGTGGTAGGCTTGGTGCCGGTGGCACTTTGCAGGACTTAACGCAATTCAATACAGAGCTGGCATCTACCGTTGTTCCGCAATTACAGAATCAACGATTCAATCAGTTGTTTAACTTATTAACGGTTGGTGAAAGCGCAGCAGCTAGAACTGGTACGGGTTTATTGCAATCAAGTGAAACCGTTGGCAATCTATTGGGCAATGTTGGAAATATAAGGGCTCAAGAGTCGTTCAATCAATCAAATGCCATCACTGGCGGCATAAGCAACGCCGCAGCAGCATTTGGGGCCTTTAACCAGCCAAGCACCACAACCACGCAACCATCTGACCCAGCAGCTTTCCAAGCCGGTCAGAACGTATTTGATTTGTAGGTGACAACATGCCTTTTAAGTCTTTTAAACCTGTTGAAGATTTCCAGCGTGCAAGAACAAATGCACTAGGAATACGCTCAAAAGAACAAGCTATCGACAGGGAATCCAGAGCTGCACCTGTTAGAAATGAATTGGCGACGCTGGAGCTTGGGGAGGCTCGCAGAGGAGCCGCAGCATCAGGCCAAAAAGAGGCTATTGGTAAGTTTAGGATAATGAACCAGACAGCTAATGCCTTGCTGAAATTACCAGAAAGTGAATGGCCAAGGGCTGCTGCGTTATTGAATCCTGGTTTGAAAGAATTCGGTATTCCCCAATTGATTCCAGCAGAAATGACCAGGGAAAATCTACAGGCTGTTTCGACCACCACAGAGGGATTTATTACTGATCCAGCAAAGTTAACCGCTGCAGAGCAAAAATTTGCTGTTGAAACCAAAGGCTTGACACCTGAACAGATTAAACAAAAAAGGCTAATCGATGCCGGAATAAAACCAAGAGCCGTCGGTTCAGCAGTACAAACAATAACCGATAAAGGCACTGCAGCAGACGTGGCAATAACAGAAGCAACCATTGCAGGAGCCAAGGAAGAAGCTAAATTAATCAAACAGTTAAAGCTAAAACCAGAAATTGAGTCAGCAGTGGTTACCGCTGTGGCTGGTGCTAAAGCTGAAATCGATGCCATTGCTGATCAGAAATCCAATAGCACCACTCTAAAAGTCTATGACACAGCAATGAGCGGCTTAGTTACGGCGCTCGGTGGCACTGTAACCGGTCCAGTTGCAGGCTGGCTTCCTGCTCTTACGACTAACTCACAAATAGCAGAAGGTGCCGTTGCTGCTATGTCTCCAGTTTTAAAGCAATTATTTAGGGGTGCCGGTGAAGGTACCTTTACTGATCAAGATCAAAAGTTATTAAATGAAATGATCCCCACACGAAAAGACACCAAAGCCGCAAGGATAGCCAAGATACAAAATATCGATGCCATCGTAAGGGCTAAATTGGGGATAGATCAAGGTTCTGGGGGTGGTCAGGCACGCCAAGGTGGTCAATTGATGATTGATGCTCAAGGCAATAGAGCCATGGTTTTTCCTGATGGCACGTTTGAAGAGGTTCAGTAATGGCGTTTGATCTGTCTACGGCTCAACCAGTAGCATCTCAGAGTGGTGGATTCGATTTATCTACCGCTCAGCCTGCGAGTGCCGATCCTGTACAGATTGACCAGCCAGTACAAACAACACAGCCACGTCAAATAGGCAGACCAGCCAGAGCGCAAGCAATTAGGCAGGAAGGACAAGGAACACAGGATTTATTAACACGTTTTGAAGCTGGTGAAATAACTTCTGCAGACTTAACCCCCGAACAAACCGAGCGTGTAAGGTTGGCGAGAATTGAAGCTGTTCCTGAGATAACATCCGGCGGTGTACAGTCATTCCTTGGGGGTGATGTTTCCAGGCAAGATGCTTTTATTACTTCATTGGTTGGGTTAACCACATTTGACCCTGCGGAGTTTGGCCAACAGTTAACCAGCCAATTTCCTTTCATAGGTGTTGTTACCACTCCAGAGGGTGAAACGATTGCCCAAAATAGAAGAACTGGCGAGTTCGCAAGCCTAAATAAACCAAATATATCACCTATTGATATCTTACAAGGTCTTGGTGTCGTGGGTGCATTCACCCCCACATCAATGGCCGCCAAAGCTGCACCAGCCGCAGTATCTCAATTGATAGGGCGACAAGTGGCATCACCAACAGGTGTTAGGGCTTTGGCTGGTGGTGCTGGGGCCGGTGTCACTGAAACAGCCATACAAGCAACACAGGAAGCCGCTGGTGGTACCTTTGACGCTCAGCAGGTTGGTCTTGCCGCTGGCTTGGGTGCGGCTGCCGAAGTTGTTCAGCCTGCCGCAGAAGCCTTGGGTAGATCAATTAGGAATGCCGTTAGGGGTACCGAAGAAACCGCAGAGCAAGCAGCAAGACGTACCGCTTTAGAAGCTGAGGGTTTGATACCAACGCGAGCTCAAGTGACCAGGAACGCCAAAGAATTTCAGGAACAACAGTCTATCGCTAAGACTGATCCAGATGGACCAATAGCCGCCAGATTGGAACAACAGGAAGCCAGGTTGCAGGGTGCTTTTGAACAAAGAGCATTGGATACTGAAGGCAATGTTGTTACATCGACATCAACGCCAATTGATGAGGTGTTGAATCGTTCTATTGTGCTGGATGAAAAGATAAGTGATTTATATCGTCAGGCACGAGAAGCAGCCCCAACAGAGAGAAATATCAAGCTAAACAGCCTTGCCTCAAGTTTAAGAAAATTTGCCGGTGAAGAAAATGTGAGCGGTGGGTTGATATCCTCAGTCAAGAATAACCTCAAATCAAGAGGTATAATTGACAAAGATGGTCGTGTTGCAGGTAGAATTTCTGTGGAAACCGCCGAAGCAATCAGGATTGATATAAACGCTCTTTTTGATTCTGTTACCGATAGAGGTAGGCAGTTATCAAGACAATTAAAAAACAACCTTGATGATGATGTTTTGAAACAATCTGGCGGTGACGTATTCAATGTTGCAAGATCAGCAAAGAGAGAATTTGAACAAGGATTATCACGCGCTCAGATAAGTAAATTCGACAAAAGAAAATCTAACCTTGTGCGGGACATGCTTGATAATAAAGTCAGCCCTGACACGTTTATAGATGATGTTGTATTTGCTAAAAAATGGCGTAGAGATGATTTGAACCAGCTACGTTCTTATCTAAATCAAACTGAAAAAGGCAAGCAAGCGTGGAATGATATCAAGGCACAAACGGTTGACAGGATAAGAGAGTTATCTTTCACCGGGCCAGTTAGGGAGGATGGCGTTACGCAATCACTAAGCCGTGCAGCGCTTGAAAAAACTTTAGATAAGTTAGATAGAAAACTTATCGTACTTTTCGATGCTGAAGAACGAGCATTTTTATCTAGAATGAGAGAGATATCAGCATTGAGAGAGCCACCACCAGGAAGGTTCCAAGGAGGCGGGCCAACAGAGGTTGCAGTAAGCCAGATTAAAAATAGATTTCCTATTGTCGGGCCACTTTTTGAGAGCTTGAGTCAATTCAAACAAAACAGATTGCTGTTAAGTTTACCTGCAAGGCGACCACAAGCAAGACCAGGGCAACCAAGAAGAACACCAACTCAAGCAGCACAAACCATTAGAACGGACGAGGAATAATCATGGCTAGCTGGTCTGTAATGTCAGATGTACCTAACCCATTGATAGACGGCAAAGGTGATCCATTTTCTGGTGCCGTTCTAAAAGCCTACTTGCCAGGAACAACCACTAGCACGAGCATTGCAATTGATTCTTCTGGAACAAGCCCACAGACATCAATTACGGCGAATTCCGAGGGTAAGTGGGAAGTATCAGGTAATGAAATACTTCCTTATATTGACCGCAAGCACAAGTGGGGGATATTCGCAGACGCCACCGATGCACTAGCAAACTCGCCTTTTTACATGGGGCCATTTGATAATGTTAATCTGGTTTTAGGATCTGATCGAACTGGTAATACTTTTCTAACAAAAGTTACAGCAATAGCTTCCGCCTTAGCTATCGGCGCAACAGTTCAAACCCTTGGATATGATGATGCCGGTGATGGCGGGGCTGGATTGTATGAAGTTGTGGCTGCAGGCACAGCTACAGAGGATGGCGGAAACTTCATTAATTCAAACCCTTCCGGTTCATTTCAACTTAAGTTGATTGCAACCGAAGTTAATGTGATGCAGTGGGGAGCCGTAAAAAATGGTACTGCTTCAGATGATGCCGCTGTTGTTGCCGCGATTGCTTCGATAATCACCAATCAAGGCGGGGAAATTGTATTTCCTCAGAGTATATTTAAAGTATCGTCTGATTTACAGTTAAGCCAGAACGGAATTAGATTGCGCGGGCATTGCTGGCGTAGATCTATTATCTGGTATACAGGAATCGTTGATGCATTAACTTCTAATAATGTGGCTTTTGAGATGGACCACCTACACGTCACCTCACTTGACCCATCAACCGCTAATCATTTGGTCGGTGATAATGCTGGTACTGGTACTGGTATCTGTGCAATAAGACTAAAACACGTAGATGCTAACGTTCACCATTGTACATTTTCATATTTTAATAAGGCGTCTTTATTCGCTTCAGCAGTTAAAACGGTTGACGGTGTAACCCTGGGGTTTTCATTAACTATTGCGCACAACTATATTCGTTATTGTTGGGGCGGCATAGAGTTGCGTGGTGTTAGCTCTGATACCTTGGTGTTTGATAATACCATTCTCGATGTGGAGAAATTTGGTATATCACTTGGTTATGACTGGACAGCCGCCGCACAGTCAGGAATAACGGCGGACAATTGCCGAATCTGGAGCAACTTAATACAGAATGTAAACAAAAACAAAAACGCTGGTGGTGGTTTAGGTGATGGCTTTGCAATAACTCTTAGGCGTGGTTCGGCAACAGACGTTCGAAATAATTACATAGAAAATTATGATGCCGC
Source organism: Flavobacteriales bacterium (assembly GCA_016763645.1). Classification (GTDB taxonomy): domain Bacteria; phylum Bacteroidota; class Bacteroidia; order Flavobacteriales_G; family NORP312; genus NORP312. The sequence continues at coordinate 8,538 of JAESTK010000005.1, read as the reverse complement.
TGTCGGTTCAATCGCATACGGCATCCATTGTGATGGTTTAATAGATGGAACATACCTACTAGCGACAGAAATAAATGGTAATAATGTTGTGTCTAACACTGTTGAAACTACTTACAGTGTTTGGTTGGAAGATTGTTATTACGGTGGTGGGCGTGGTAACCACTTTGCTGGTGGTACTGGCTCAGTCACTCAGCAATCAACCTCTAGATGGTTTGATTTTGGCGTCAACTTCTTCACTGGTTCACCTGCTACTCCATATGTATTAAACGGTGTTCATTCGTTTGCATGGGATCCAGTAAACGCCAAATGGTTAGGAAGTACAGATGCACGTAAAGAGCTAGCCTTTGATGTTAAGTTCTTAGATAGACACTGGGATGATGTAAAGACATTTGCAGATCTTGATCAAACCCCAAATGTGTCTGGTGGCAATCGTTTCAATACTTTCACTAATGCATTGAATATCATTGATTTCGATGGTGGCGTAGCAGGTCAGCCAATACGAGTAGTATCTAAAGCTGCTATAACGTATAAATTTACGGGAGATCTTAAGGGTAGCTCTGCCGATATCGTTACAGCGGCTGGTGATATAACCACATGGGAATCAGATGATGGAACTTCATGGATTCTTACGGGTTACGTCGACGTATCGGCTGATAACTCGGGTGGTGCTTAACATCTATAGAAGGGTTATTTGCTCGCATATCTAGCAATAGCCCTTCTTTTCTCATGATTCTTTTAATTCTTTCTCTAAAGATAGATGAATTAGCTTTGTTGGTTATTAATTTCAACAAAAACGATTCAATAATAAGTTTTTCATGTAGCTGGTTATTCTTCTCTTCTATTTTCTCTTCACAATACTTTTGCTCTTTTTCTACTTGCTCTTCAGCATCCATAATTAAGCAAAGTTTGTTAAAAAGTTTAATTTCCCAGTCTACTTCAGATTGATTGATTTCGTATTTTTTAGCTAACGTGTTTAGCATTCCAAACCCTCTTAGGCTTATAATTTAACCGTTATTTAATGAATGTGGTGGTTAGTATATAATTGAGTCAATAAAAGGGCAAAGAATGATAAGAATCAGAAGCACAGATATTTACGGATCAGGACGCTATGGGGCATCACGAGGCAAGCGCCTGCACAATGGTATAGATATAGTGTGTCATAAAAATGAATCTATTGACGCTTTTGAAAGCGGTACGGTCACTAAGATTGGCCTACCTTACAACCCGGAAGATACTAAAAAGGCTCATCTACGTTACACTGAAATCACTGTGGCTAATGGTGATCGTCATCGTTATTTTTATACGGATGGCATTTATCTTGTCGATCATGTTGTTAGTCGAGGTGATACAATCGCTTGGGCGCAAGGTCTTCAAGATATTTACCAGGGAATAACAGAACACTATCACTTTGAAATAATGAAGCCTACAGCAAAGCGGCGTTATAGAAATCCGGTGGTAATTCTTAAGGGGTTGGGTCATGAGTTTTTGGGGTAAAATATTCGGCACAGACAAGGCTTTAACATCCATAGTTGATGGTGTTAAAAATGGATTGGATGCTCTAGTCTATACCGACCAAGAAAAGGCTGACGATGCCTCACAGGATCGCAGCGAAGCACGAAAAATGGTAATTCAATGGATGGCAGCAACGCAGGGGCAGAACCTCGCTAGACGATTGATAGCTCTCAGCATTACAGGCGTTTGGCTGCTTCAATATGTGATATCCCAGATTGTAAGTGTAATATCTATTTTCATGGATAAACCTGGAGATCTACAGAAAGTTTCGGAGGTTATGAAAAGTGGGGCTGGTGATATGGGTCCGGCTGTTATGCTGATCCTTGCATTTTATTTTGCAGCACCACATATGGGTGATATTGCTAAGGCTGTTACTGGTAGGTTTACTAAGAATTTAGATAAGAAAGATTAAAAATGCATTGAAGAAAGTGCTGGCCCATAGCTATTGATTATATAGGGACAACCCTAGCCAGCGCCCCGTATCCCGGCTATCTCCTTAGCGGTGATGCCTTAATACAAGGTTTTACTCTCATCAATACATTCTCACTATACCAAAACTATCATCATCACTTTTATTTTCATTCCTACTGATCTTTGCTGAAATCCAATAGGCTGGACATGTACCATCACCATGCTTTAACTCACAACCATTGCATCCTTGCATTTCGCAAGAAACTTTCATAGCCGTTAAAACATTTTTCCATGATTGTATTTGTTTGTCGCTGTTATTCATTTTTTATTCTTCTTACGCCACTCCATAAACTTCAAAAACAATACCCTTCCTTTGGTGGCTATACCTAAACAAGTATAAACAAATGTCGCTGTTACACCCAATATCGACATCCACATCAATATATCACTTGGATCACCGAGCCACGCAATAAACCCACCACCGCTACCCGTATAACCTAATACTAAAGTCTTATCTATAATATTGCCTTCGATAGTGGACATCTTGGCCTGTCTCCTGGTTTCAATTTCTTACCCGTAGGATAGACCACTATATGATGGTGCGCTACCCTTCTCGTTTTAGATTCATCTGAAGATATTGACACTAAAGAAAAATCAACGCACAACTTTTCTCTTATAACTAAAGCTACGTCGTCACCATCACCATCAAGGATTAATACGTAGGCTTCATCCTTGTTAATTTTGACGACCTTCTCTATTTTATAATGCTGACCTACCTTTAGTACATAAGCTGATTGAAGCATGCCTTTAAGCTCATTAAATTTAACATGCCTTCCTTTTAGTTCAGCTAGATCTTCAGGCAGTTCTGTACCATCACCCCCAGTGTAAGTTGTGTATTGTCGTTCCAATTCATCCTTCATATGCTCACCATAACCAGTTGTGACCATCCTGATTCTAATCCATCAGTATCAACGGCCTTGATTCTAAACACCCAGCTACCAGGCGTTAAGTCATTTATAGTTCTATCTTCCTTTTCGCCCATTACCACAATAAACAATTCTTTGCCGCCACTCACCCAGTAAGAAATAATGTAGTAATCAACATGCTTAAGATAATCACCATTCTCTCTTTGCGTGGGTCTTCTCCAGCTCATTACTTTTGATGTGAGAGACTTCGACCATCTTATTGATATATCCGGCCTGTGGATGGTCACCTTACACTTGCACTCTTCAGATAACTTTATACCTTCATTCAGTGCTTTGTATAGCTGAGAGTATTTCTCAACAACTTTTACATCACCCATTGATATTGTGTAGTATCCGCTCTTTGGTGTTGTTTCTGCGAATACTAAGCCACACAAGATCATACAGAACAATATAAGAAAGAATGCAAAGTTATCGCTCATGTCACAATCTCCAAATATCTAGAAAGCCCATATTCTTAACGCTACTTACATCTATATCGTTATTCTCTAATCTCTGTTCGTAATATGAAATCTTATAAGTGGATATTGCCCAATTGCGAATTATTACAATAATATAAACAACAATAAGAGCTATAAATAATTCAAACATAATCATTCACCCTGGTATAAAAATAACGTATTTTGAAAACGGTTTATCTTCACCTTTAAAGTGTAGAGCAACTGTCATCTCTTTTTTTCCTGAATCATAACTACCTTTGATGACCAGATTTTCTTTTATCACCTTTTTTATGAACTCTTGTGTACTCATGGTTCATCACTCTCATCTAAATGTCTTATCTTGTAAGCTTCCACGAAACATAAAGGGCCAGCAATCCCAATAACGCAACACATTGTTATAATTTTTATATCATCCCAAATATACCATTCAAAAGACCATCCAGCGGCCATGAATCCAGATAACCACCATAAAAATACGTATACAAATATAATTGGTTCCATATTAATCATCTCCAAATTGAGCGTAAATAACGCCATCTTTTTCGTAATATTTAACACCAGCCGCTTTAGCCGTTACTATCAGATTATCGATTAAATTATTATGTGTATCACGATAGTCTTCATATTTTTTCTTATATTCAAGGCATTTCAAATATACGATTAAAGCAAATATGAACGACATGATAAAAAGTATCATAAAAGCGATGTTAATAATCAATGAAATAGTCATGTCTCACCTAACTGGACAAAAGTTTTACCGCAGCATCGACCACCTGTATTGATTTGGTGACAATAGTGTTTGTCTGAATCTTCCCACAGCGCTTCTTTCTCTTTTACCGAAACGGGAATCTTCATATTTATATCCACTTTTTGCAGTGGTACGAAATCATTTAATTTATCTTTCATTTTTCATCATCCTCTTCTGATACTTTTATATACCATTCAACAGCCTCATTGCCTGCCTTGTTTGCCGCGTGTGGCGTTTCACCATCTTGCGCGGCTTTGTGCCAAGCATCGAGATAAGTAGACCGCACGGGCTTATTAACTATCCCTATATCGACCAATATATCAGTATAGTTAAACGCAAACCGATAATGACCAGTGTACGTTTTTATTATTTCGTACTGGCTAGGCTTTATTGGTGAACATTGTGACGCTTTTATTTCATACCAATAGGTTTCTCCTTTGTAGCCAACCAAAATGTCATCATGCCCTGTCTGCACAGTCATACCGGGAATTTTAAGCAGCTCCTTTATTATCCCTGGCTGGTTAGCGTCATTCTGTGCGTCATACCTATTCTTAGACAATGTTTCTCTCCACTGGTCTTGAGCTAATGTGTGTCCCGCATAGTAAAACTTTATTTTCATCCCAAGAGGCATGGAAGAAAATTATATTATTAATCATCACGCAAGTGTTATATTTTTCTGAATATATGATGTTGTCGAACATAAAACCCCTTTATTTAGATTCAAATTGAACGCATCCAAACGCTTCTTTGGTCGATAGTTCCGCGTAATAACTCTCTGCATCGCACGCGAAAGCCAAATCTTTTTCGTGGCCTTCCTTCCATACCATGAAATCACAATCATCATCTTCAGACCATTCTATGCATTCGGAAAGCTGCTTTGCTCGATTACATTTTCCAACGTGAGGATCTCTTGGTGAGCATTCGCTTTCATCCTTTTTCCAGTGCTTGCAGTCTTTGCAATTTCCCATAAAAATCATAACTCCCTCCACCAATGAGTAACACTTTTTATTGGTAATAAGTGGCTAGCGTGCCAAATATTATATCTATCAATATTGCTGCTAGCTGTTGGCCCAATATCCTTATTGAATTTCATTTTATAGCCAGTATCATAATAATTTGATCTGGTTTTATAAAATCCGTCTTCAGGGGGAAGTTCTTCTTTTATTTTTACCCACTCACCAGAGGTAGTATTTTTACCAGCGTCTTTTCTTTGTCCGCCGTACGTATTTATAATCTTTTTAACATTTGAATATGCTACTAAATCAATCGCAAGAGAAAGGGCATTCGAAGTCTTCTGTTCTCTGTTCCTGTACTTTTTCCACGGCGCGTACGGTTTCATTTTCTGTTCTCTGGGCTTTTGGTACATATTCCTCATCCTCTACAGGTGGTTGATAACTTTCTAATGGTACTTGTTCAAATTGTGTATCTTGTTTTTGTATCTCAATGCCAGCGCCCACAAGTTGACGCTTATCAAGTCGAATGCATTCACCAATTGACATTTCTACTCTAGGTTTATTTTTCTCGAACCAATCACGATCAGCTACACGTTGGCCTTTCGATCTTTCAAAATTAGCCTTTGCTTTTTCTGAACGGCTTAGTTTTTTCTCTGATAGCATTGATATTGCATTGTCGAGAGCAGCAAAGCCTAATGATTTTGATTCATTCATAATTCATCAAGCTCAAAATTCTTAGACAAAGCCAGTGCCATGGCTGGAGTATCGCCATAAGCTAAGGAATCAAAGAAAACTTCTACTTTGAAGAAAGTAAGGTTATCTTCATTTCCTTTAAATGATTGACATAGTTTTCTGAGGGCTTCGAGTTTATCCACTTTTATGATCTAAATCGTTTAAGATAGAATTTGTAACGTTTCGAACTGCCATGATTAGCCTTTCGGTTGGCACTCTGTCAACTACAGTTTTAAATCCCTTTGTCTCTGTCAAACAGTAGCATTTTTGAAATGTATCTAGACGATCTTTGCTTAGAATTTCTAGACCGTTACTTAATGTTCTTCTTGCTTGTAGCTCTCTTGATTCAATCATAGGTATTGCCTCTTAGTGTTACTTAAAAATTAAGTTTTACATTTTATTCAGCGTTAGCCAATCGCTTCATGTCACTCATAGCGGATTCATTATCATCAAAGAATCGTGAAGGGTTAATCTGATACCCGCTTTCACGATAGATAAGTTGAGCCCCTAAGCAAGGCCCATAAAATTCCTCGACCTTCTTACCTTCCTCGCCAGCCAAGTGAGTTATCCAACCAGCCCTACAATGCGTAGTTTCGCAAGTGTGCCATTTACCCATACTAAGCGCACCTTTTACGCTAACTGATGCGTATACTTTTTGGTGGATGTTTTCAATTTTAGGAATTTTTATACTCTCTTTTTTGTTAACTTTTTGCTCGCTGCAATAGCGGCAATCGCGGCAATCGCTGCAATAGCGGCAAGAGCTGCAATAGCGGCAATCGCGGCAATTCCAACACCCTTCATTTGTTCTATTGTCCTTCTCGTAATCTGGGTTAGTCTTTACAAATTCAGAACTAACACCGTTAACATCCTTATCTTCGCGTTTTAAAAATTCTTGATAGTTTTCAAATATATCTGTTTTGCTCATTTTATTATCCTTTTAATGTTGTCGTTATTTCAAAATTAAGTTTTCAGGGAGTATTCTTTTTACCAGCATCTTTGTCATTGTCGATGCTGCATGAATCATACAGTCCGAAGTTAGACGATAAAACCCATGTTCAATACTTGGTACTTCATTGCCGTTAAAATACATGTCGTTGAATTCTATTCTATCACTCTTTACTAAAAGTAAATAGCCATTTATTAACTGTTGTCTTCTTCTGGCTTTGCTCAGCTCTATATTCACTATATTCATATCGCTCTCATTTGCGGGTTAACCCCATTTTTTTCTATTAAAGAATTTCAGCCTTTTTTTTGAGCTGAAGTGATACCGTCCGCAATGAGGGCATTCATACACTCTTAGTTTTTTTATTATATCCTTTCCCTTTCCGCATCTTTTAGACAAAAGATATGCCTGTGCTTCTTTTTTTGAATTGAATGTTATTTTTGTGCATTGCATAAATTAACCACCTTTCATGCTCTCCAATAATTCACTAAACCTTTTCTCAAAGTAAAAAGCGTTTGGAATTTCGTTCCTAACTTCAAATTTTTGATCACACAACCAAGCCCAAACTTCATTAACCTTTTCCAGCTCATAACCATCAGCGCGAATCAGTTTATTTAGTACGAGTGTCCAAGACTCCAAAGATGGCCAATGATGCCAGATTTTATCTCTCGTCATGTTCTCGTGCATCTTCCTCGCTAAGTCATACGTGTTTGATGGCTCACGGCTTTGATAAGCATCGTTGTGGGCCTTTTCAGAGTCTACCCCTTGCGAAGGTATAGGTTCATCGTTTTCTATCCACAGAGTCGGTTCTATCTCTTCGTCATGGTACTGCGGAAGCTTCTGGTAGAACCGGTCAGTTTCCTCTTTGCTGATGGCCATTGCCCTGCATGCGGTCTTGATGGCCTTTCGTCCTCGCTGGTTTGTAATTAGTCCAAGGTTAACGGCGTTGATCGTTTCAGAAATAAAAATCTTATCTCTCTCGCCTGTCCAAAAAAAGTTTGCTGCTTCACCGTCAAACCTTGATTTTTTTACTAGATCTTCGTAAGTCGCCAAAAAAGATTTCCTGGCAGCGATCAAATCCTTTTTAAAAATTAACTCTTCGACCATGGCACCGGCTGACATGATTTGACCTGATACCCAACTGCCCCTGGTTTCGTCTTTCGGGAACATTGCCCATGCTTGCTCTGGGTGGGGGTGGCCCAATAGATCTGGTAAGTGTTTGCAAATATCCGCAGGGGTAAGCCTAAAAGCCGTTTCCTTGTACGCTAGCTGTACGGCTGGCCCAATGTCCTCCATGCTGTGGCCGCTCAGTGCGGGGAGCCAATAGCCGTCTAGAACCTCTTTGGTTAACACTTGGTTATGTGCTTTGTAATCTGGCTCAAGTAAATCAATTAAATCTTTAGCGTTCACCAGGGTCATCGATTTCTCCTTCGATTGGATTTTCTTTTTTGGCGTAATGATTTCTTAGATCATCAAAACCATCTTGTAAGTTTTTTTCACGATTTGTAAACATAAAATTTTGGGTTTTATCGTAATGCTCGATATCATCATTCCATAGCTCGCCATTGAGATACGGCTCTGGTCCTGGTTTATATTTTCTCAATCCGTTTTCAATTCGCCATTTCCAGTGATTTTCATCTCTGTTTGCAATGTCGGCAAGAATGCGATCAATCATTGAATCAAGTTTTTTTGATTTCCATTTTTTCTCGCAAGCTTTGCGTTTTTCTTTTTTCCCGTAAGCATCCCAAAATCTTTCAAATGGCGACAAGCACACATCAGTTTCTTCAGAAACAAGGTTTTGTTTTTGATTCATCGC
>JAESTK010000102.1 GCA_016763645.1 Flavobacteriales bacterium | reverse complement strand
TATTGCTCATATTACTACGTTTATTCACTAATCGATTATTCGAACGTATAGTCTATCTATTGTTGGCAAAATTAGAAGAAACATTATGCTAACCTCATTTTGTTCTTTAAAAATAGATGCAGTAAAACGAATTTAGAACGATTCTAAATAAGGATTTTATTACACCCTTAATTACCAACGAGATAGTAATACAAAGTCCCGCTAATTGATTAAATATACGTACGTAGTTTTTCTCAAAATTTCACACAAATTCACTGCCGTGAATAATTAGCGAAACCTGGTAAAAAAACTGGTGTAGATTTTGAGTAGTTTTGCTTCGATGATTTTAACAAAACATACCCGCATCGTTTTACTTTTTTTTTCTGTAAACATGTATGCTTTAGCACAAGAAGAACAAAATGATGAAGCTACTTGGAAGCTCTATCCAAACGATTCTACCGAAGTTATAAACGAAACCTCAATACTCGACACAACGAATATTGGCACACTAACTATATCTAGCGGACCTGCTTTTGTTGAAATTGTACAAGATTATCGCGTTAAACAATTACTTGAAAAAGATAAATACCTCAACGAAAAAAATGACCCTCTACAAATTGATGGTTATCGAATTAAAATATACTTTGGTTCAGGAGCTAACAGCCAAAAAGAAGCAAATCAAGCCAAGGCAAGATTTCTAGAGAAATTTTCTAAAACTAAAATTTACGTAAAGTGGACCACCCCAAATTACACAACCTCTGTTGGTAATTTCAGAACTAAGATGGATGCCGAAAAATTTCTAAAGGAAATGTCAGTTGATTTCCCCGAAGGGTTTATTGTTCCAAGTAAAATCGACTTGCCGGAGCTAAGGTAGATTTCATTATTCAAAATGTATTTAACCTAAAAAAATCTTTCTCAAACAAAAAACGCCATCCGAATTCGGATGGCGTTTCAATTTATTTAGAAGCTATTTAGCTTATTTGACAACAACTTTCTTGATGGTTACGTTGTCGTTGTTTGTTACCTCTACAAAGTAAACTCCAGAAGTTACAACAAGTTCAATTGTCGAGGTTTGAGTGGTTACCAAATCTTGGTATACTACTTTACCCGTTACATCAATTACTTTAATTTGATTAATCTCTTCTTTACCAAATTCTATTGAGAAAGACCCATTGTTTGGATTTGGATATAACTCAAAGTTAATTGTTGTTACTTCTTCTATTCCAATTGGCGCACAAGAAGCAACCGCATTAAGGTTAATTGTTGCTGTATCAGAACTACATCCATTATCGTCTGTACCTACAACCATATAAACTTGTAAGCTATTTGATAAAGCGACAACTGTAGTATTAGAATTGGTTACCAACGATCCTAATGACGATGTCCAAAAATAACTCGTTGCTGTCGATGTTATAGTAATGGTATCCGTACAAGTTGAGGTGCTAATATTTTCAGATATATTTAAGATTGGTCGTGCTACTGCATCAACAGATACTGAACTCACGGAAGAACAACTATTTTTAGTTACAGTAACCGTAAATACAGTAGTTCCGCTAGTGGGAGTTGCAACGGGCTCTTCAATGGTATTGTCATCTAATGCTGATGCATTATCCCAAACATAGGTAGCGTTATTGGGGCCATTTGCGTTTAAATCTACAGAAATTCCCTCACAAATAAACGACTCAGAAGTTGTAGCACCAATAGAGGGTAAGGCAATCCACGTTACAATAGTTATAATGTTACTATCACAACCATTTGATAAAACATAAGTGTCAATAAATGTTCCGCTAGTATCTTGATTAGCTCCTCCTACAAATAACACCTCTCCATCACAGATAGAAGCTATTACATTCGTATTGACGACAACGGCAGCATTTAGCATAACGCTATCAATTACCGAACAAGTACCTGAAGAAACGGTAACAGAATAAGTTCCACCCATTAAACCTGTCTGAGTCGCATCGGTAGTCGAATTATCCCACATGTAGGAATATGCAGTTGATGGACCTCCAGTTACTATTGCAGTAGCATCGCCATCGGTGGCACCACCTGTGCAAGTTGGGTCAGAACCAGATATAGTTATTGCCAATGCAGAAGGGTCTGTAATTGTGGCTGCAGCCGATGCTGAACAAGCGTTACCATCAGTTACTGTTACCCCAAGTGTATCTACACCTAGACCTGTTAACATTACATCAGTCGCTCCATTATTCCATACATAAGTAAATGTTGTAGATGAACCTCCGGTTAATGATGCAGTAGCATCACCATCACTAAGACCATTACACGAAACATCATTACCTGCGATTGAAACTGTAATTGCAGATGGGTCAGAAATCGTAACACTTTCAGATATTTCACTCCCACACGCATCAGTAGTTGTTACCGTATACGTACCAGCACCTAGTCCTGATATATTTAATGTAGTTGAGTTGTCATTCCATAAATAAGTATAAGCAGTTAATCCACCTGAGACACTAACATTTGCATCCCCATTTGTACTTCCAGAACAACCTGTTGCATCATTGTACGATGAAGTAATTGACAAGGCTGGTATCGTTGGATCAGAAATTGTTACTGATTCAGTTACAGTACAGGCTCCATCTGCAATCATTGTAACTGAATATGATCCAGCACTTAACCCAGAAATATTTTGAGTAGTCTCACCAGCATTACTCCACATATAAGTATAATTCGTTCCTCCTGAAGCTGTTAACGAAATATCACCATCAGTTCCGCCATTACAATTTGGAGATGTTTCCAATAAAACTACAGTACAGGTATTCATAAATGTTTCAAAAGCATAGTCATCAGAGGCTCCCACTGAAGAGACGCCACCAGCATAAGGGTCACCCCCAATTTGTATTTGCCAAGCATCGCAACTTTCAAGTCTTACTGTGTACTCATTGCCGCTAGTCATATTAATTGGTGAAACAAAATTTATTGCATATCCACCACTCGTGATACTAACAGCTAACTCAGTACGTAACAGCGTTCCGCCTGTTCCTTGTCCATCGTAAACATAAACATTACTTGTAGCTGAATTCGCACAATTAACCCAAAATTCTACCAATTGCCCAGTCATTCCAGGAGTAAAGGATTGATACCTATCCCCACCCGTACTCGAGTTAAAAGTTAATTGCTGTTGATCAGAAACCTGCGCGATACAGCTTAGAGCAACCAAACCTAATATTATAGTAAAAAGAGTTTTCATAAAAAGAGTTTTCAATTTTAAACGAACCACAAAAATACTCTTATTTTCTTAAAATAAAAATCTGAATACTTTGTTGAAATTACAATAATTTCGTCCATTATATAAACAAAGAAGTCTCACAATATTGTGAGACTTCTTAATAAAAACATATAAGTATTTACACCAGTCCTTGATCTAACATTGCGTCTGCAACTTTCACGAAACCGGCCACATTTGCACCTTTTACATAATCGGTGTATCCATCTTCAGTTCCGTACTCTACACAAGCATTGTGTATTGAAATCATAATGTTGTGCAATTTTTCATCTACTTCTGCTGCCGTCCAGCTTAAACGTAAAGAGTTTTGTGACATTTCTAAACCAGAAGTAGCAACACCTCCAGCGTTAGAAGCCTTTCCTGGAGCGAATAATATTTTTGCTTCATGGAATTTAGTAATTGCCTCTGGTGTTGAAGGCATATTGGCGCCTTCTGAAACACACATACATCCATTTACTAATAATGCTGCTGCCTCATTTTCGTTTAACTCATTTTGAGTTGCACAAGGTAAAGCGATATCACATTTCACTTCCCAAGGTCTGTTACCTTCGTGAAATTCTGCTCCATCGAAATGGTTCGCGTATTCGCTAATTCTTCCTCTTTTTACATTTTTAAGCTCCATTACCCACGCTAATTTTTCAGCATCGATACCTGCAGGGTCATGTATATATCCTTTAGAATCTGAAAGTGTTACCACTTTTCCTCCTAGTTCAGTTGCTTTTTCACAAGCATATTGAGCAACGTTTCCTGAACCTGAAATAACAACAGTTTTTCCTTCAAAAGAATCGTTTTTTGTTGCTAACATTTCTTTGGCAAAATATACGTTTCCATAACCTGTTGCTTCGGGGCGAATTAATGAACCTCCCCAATTAAGCCCTTTACCTGTAAGTATTCCTGTAAATTCGTTTCTAATTCTTTTATACTGACCGAACATGAAACCGATTTCACGACCACCAACCCCAATATCTCCCGCAGGAATATCCGTATTTGGACCGATGTGTCGACAAAGTTCTGTCATAAATGATTGACAAAATTTCATTACCTCATTGTCTGATTTTCCTTTTGGATCGAAATCAGAACCACCTTTTCCACCGCCCATTGGCAATGTTGTTAGCGAGTTTTTAAACACTTGTTCGTATCCTAAAAATTTAAGAATTGAAAGATTTACTGATGGATGAAATCTTAACCCACCCTTATACGGACCAATAGCTGAATTAAATTCAACTCTAAAACCTCTATTTATTTGAGTTTCGCCTTTGTCGTCTAACCAAGGAACTCTGAACATAATTACTCTTTCAGGTTCGGTAATTCTTTCTAAAACTTTAGAAGCTTTGTATTTTGGATTCTTTTCAATAAACGGAATTGCAGTTTCCGCAACTTCCTCAACAGCCTGTAAAAACTCGGACTCGTGCCCATTTTTAGCTTTTACATTAGCCATGAATTCATCAATTTGAGCTTGGTATTGATTTGCCATTTTATTTTTGGGTTAAATTTTGTGTGTGCAAAAGTAGATTTTTTTTGATGACGGTATGTTTTTTCATTAAAATTTATGGTTTGATTTTTGCAGTGAACACACCTTTTTTAAGATTTACTCGTTACCTTTATTTGTTAATAAATCTAATTGCTATGAAAAAAGTTTTTCTTCTATCGCTATTCCTTGCATCTGTAATAATATTAAACGCGCAGAAGGACACATTACTCGATGCATTGCCCCATAAAAACGAAGTAACTTTAAAATTAAATCAAGTTGCTCAAATGTTTTTAGGAGGGAGCCAAGCTGCAATATCAAACCAATTAATGTACAAAAAGCTTATAAACGATAAGGCGATTCGAATAGGGTTAGATTATAAACCCTATTTAGATACGTGGAGAGGTGGTTTAGATTACAGAAGTGCTGGTCACGTTAAGTTAAACGAAACTGACTCAACCACTTTATTTCGAAATTTCTCTAACGACTCGTACACGGTTACGCTAGGTTTAGGTGTGGAAAAGAGGTATTACAAAAGATGGGGTGGTTGGTATTATGGTGTTGACTTAGTGGCGGGGGTAAACAGGATTCAACAATCATATTACGATATGGAATATACATCGTCTCCGTACGACTGCACGGCAAGTTCGTGTGAAAATATCGAGTATAATTGGGAAGATGCGACTAATGACCAGAGCATCAGCTCAGCTTTGTTCGTAGGGGGGCTAAGAGGCTTTATTGGCATGTTTTACAGCTTAAATAAACGCATCACATTCTTGTTTGAAACAGGCGTGTTGACAAGTTATCGCATTGGAAATGATGTTGTAATTAACAGCCAAAATGAGTATGAACTAAATGCAATTCAAGAATTCGAATTCGATCAACAAAGCCCAATAAATAATTTTTCTATCGTCTATAAATTAGGGTATTAACTCAACTCATAAACTTTACCAGGCAGTGATTTAACAACGCCCGAAAACTCTAAATTAAGTAATGTTGCAGATACTTTACTTGCAGGTATTTTTGCTTGTAATCCAATCTGGTCTATGTTTAGTTTTCCTGTTTTTAGCAAGCCAACAAGTTGCTCTTCAATTGGATTGAGGTCAACAAAAATTTGTTTTTGAATAGTTTTCGGTTTGTCTTTTATAGACCAGCCCATGATATATTCTAAATCCTTAACAGACTCTAATAAGTGCGCTTTATTTGCCTTTATTAATTTGTTACAACCTTCCGAAAACTGGTCACCAACCTTACCAGGAACAGCAAAAACATCTCTAGCGTATGAATTAGCAATATCTGCAGTAATTAATGAGCCTCCTTTTTTTGCAGACTCAATAACAATAGTTACATCTGCAATGCCTGCTATGATTCTATTTCGTTTCGCGAAGTTTTGTCTATCCGGATTGGTGCCTGAAATGAAATCGGTTAAAATGCCGCCATTATTAAGCATTTGAGTGGCATCTTTTCGATGTAAACTAGGATAAATTCTATCTAAACCATGAGCTAAAACCGCAGTAGTAGCAATATTGTTTTTGTAAGCTGCTCTATGCGAATTTATGTCAACACCATAAGCTAAACCGCTAACAATTAGTGGGTGTAAAGGCGCTAATGATTCAATAAAGTTTTGACAAAAATCTTTTCCGTATTGAGTAATTTTTCGTGTACCAACAACACTTATAATGCGCTCTTGATTTAAATTCATTTTTCCTTTTCCGTAAAGAATTACAGGGCTATCGGCACAGTGTTTTAACCGAAATGGATAATTGTCATCCAAAAAATAATAGGTTTGAATATCATTTTTGATGATAAATTCAATTTCCTTTTTTGCTCTATCAGTTACCTTTTGGTTAAGAATACTTTCAGCAACGAGGCTACCTACTCCTGGGATTTTTAGTAAAGCAGATTTTTTTTCTTTAAAAACAGCTTCGGCACCGCCACAATATGCAATCAGTTTTTTAGCGTTAATATCGCCCACATTATCAATTTGTGTAATTCCTATTTGATAGACTAATTTGCTCAATTGGTGCGTCAATTTATCGGTAAAAGTAAGTCAATTTTATGATTAGAAACTACTTCTAATTCCTATAAAATTAATTATCACATCTCTACATGCAGTATTTGTTTTATTTTAGTTGCCTTAATGGTATTATCGAAATATATATCAGAATTATTGCTTGAACATAACTGTGTTATTGTGCCTCAGTTTGGCGGTTTTGTTGGGAACCACGTTCCAGCTAAAATAGACAGATTAAAGAATAAATTTCAGCCACCAAGTAAGGAAATAAGCTTTAACCAGAACCTAGTCAAAAATGATGGGTTACTTATTAACCACATTGCCGAAAGCTTAAATGTCTCATACAGCGAAGCCGATAATTCTACCACCTTGTCTGTTGAATTATTAAAAAAGACGTTAAATTCAGAAAAGTCAATTCAGTTAAAAGATATCGGCTGTTTATTTTTTGATCAAGAAAACAACCTTCATTTCGAGCCCTGCTTCGATTTAAACTATTCGTTAAATGCTTATGGTTTATCCTCATTTCACGTAACATCTATCGAGAAAAAAGAGATTTTAAGACAAGAGGTAATTCCTGTAACAGAAACCGTAAAACCAAAAGAGGCCAAAATTATTCCTATTACAGCAAAAATCGAAAACACCACTAAAACAACATGGAAACGTGTGGCTATTGCCGCGGTACTATTTCCATTTATTTTCTATGCAGGCTGGTTATCATTTTCTACAGAATTGTTTCAAGGAACTAATTTCGCATACGCAGACTTGAATCCATTTACCAAAAAAATATGCCCCGTATATAAAGTTAGAGGACGTATATCTACTAATAAAGTAGAAGAATTAAAAGCTGCCTTTAATCTAAACATACAAAGCAATGTAATGTCATTTTCATTATTCGGAAAATCCGAAAAACAGTTCGATTCTACTAAAATGATAACCGCTTATTTGGCTAAAACAAAAATTGTGAATACTGCTGTAAAAAAACCTACCATAAAAGCTGTAATTTATAAATTCCATATTATCGCTGGATGTTTTGGAGTTTATAGAAATGCCGAACGGTTAGCAGCTAAACTGAGAAAAAAAGGATTTAATTCCGCCATTATCGATAAAAAGAATGGACTGTATAGAGTTGCTTTTCAAAGCTTCACGAAGGAAGCAGACGCTGAAAAATCATTAGTAAAAATCAAAGCGAGTCAAAACAGAAAAGCTTGGCTTCTCGAAAAATAAGCAGATGAATAAGCTCTGTTTAATTTTCCTGTTATTATGTTTGAATTACTGTACCAATGCACAATTATACAAAGCTGAGTTAGTTTGCATTAAGGAGAACGAGAGTTTTAAATCAATTACCAGTGTCGGATATTTAGACTATAATACTAAAAAAAGGTACGTAGAATTAGCATTTCGGGATACGGTTTATTTTTACAAAATACTGCAAACAAATAAACCTAGAGACAGACGAAGATTTGTAGTTTGGTTTAAAAAAACTGACGACAATATGCTTTGGAATACTACTGATGAAGGCAATTATGTTTTTGGGTTTATTATTGATGGGGAGACCTTTTGGTTTCGCGAATTAACCAACCCTCCACGAGAAGAGTACGATAAATTTATTGTAGGGAAACCTCGAAAGATTTATAAATAGATTCTATCAACAGCTTATTTTGAATAAACAATCGAACAAGCTGTTAAACATTTTGTGATAGCCTATAGCTTCGCGTCAACAAAACCAATATTTATGCAAAAATATCTTTTCCTACTTTTTATATTTTCTTCCATAATTGGAATTTGTCAACCTGTTCAAATTTATGTAGATTATTACGATAGAGACGAACAACATATGCGTAGCGAAGGTACATTCGAAAACGGAAAAGAAGTTGGCTTGTGGAAATACTACTATAAGTCTGGTCAATTAAAAGAAGCGTGTGAATATGTAATGGGTGGCTTTCATGGGCGGACTACTATTTGGTATGAAAACGGACAAATGCAACACCAAGGTTGGTTTAAGTTTAGCCAACAAGATAGCTTATACACGGAATGGAATGATGACGGAAAAATTATCGCTCAAGGGGTGTACGACATGGGTGTTAAAGATAGCATTTGGAACTATTTTTATACTGATGGGGAACTACAGAAGCAATCTCAATATAATAATGGGGACGTTAAAATTTTAAGTTATTGGGATGAAAAAGGGCAACAAATAATTACAAATGGAAATGGTAATCTAATTGAATATTATGCTCCAAACATTATTAAAATGG
>JAESTK010000101.1 GCA_016763645.1 Flavobacteriales bacterium | reverse complement strand
TCATGTATAAATCCAAACCGCCATAACCACCCCCCATGTTGCTGGAGAAAAATAAAACACTTTCGTCATGAGAAATACATGCAGCAGATTCTAATTTTTTGGTGTTTATATGGTCGCTAAGTTTTTCGGGTTTACCAAAAGATTTAGTTTTTCTGAAAGATTTATAAATGTTTCCGTCTTTATTTTCGTTACTGTAAACGAACATTGTATGTCCATCATCCGATAAACCAACACATTGATCGTCATTATCGGTATTGAGTTTTGAACCTCCTTTTCTTGCTTTAGCATAATGTCCAGATGTGTCTTTAGCCGATGTCATAATATCTGAGGCGTAAAACCCATCAAAATATTGATATCCACCAGTTGTGCTTCTTCGTCTGGATGTAGAACTTAGATAAGAATCATCTTTGGCTACAAACGGATAGTAGTCAGGGTACTTAGAGTTAATAAGTGGACCAAGGTTTTCGAAAGTTACATTGATTCTTTGACTCATCAATGCTTTCGCGGAATTACAATTGCGAATGTGTTGATCGACTAGCGCTTTTCTTTCTTCTGTGGCGAAAGGTTTATACAGCGTAAAAAACTCCAAAGATTTATCAATTTTCAAGCTATGGTGGTAGGAGAGGGCTAGATAGTACCAAATATCATGACTTTTTGAGTCGATTTCGTAAAGTCTTTCCAGATATTTTGTAGCTTTTTTCTTATCAATATTAGATTCTAAATACGATACTCCAATTTTGAAAAGATATTCATTGTTATCGGGAGCTGATTTTAGGAGCTTTTCGTAGTATTCAACTGCTTCAATATAATTACGATTTTTGTACGCAGCGTTGGCCAATTTTTCAATAGAATTTTGAGAATAGACCGAAAAAGGAATTAAAAATAATAAGGAATAAAGACTAAATAAGAATCGCATGTATTAAGCATTTATACTCTTCTCTAGCTACGATACCAATTAAATATTACTCAAAGTATATTTTAATGTATTGGTACTTTTCGTAGGTCGATTTGTTCTTTATATAGTCACCCTTGTATTTAGGACCTTGAACAAGCGTGGTAACATTAACAAATACAATTTTATCTTCACTAATTCCTTTTTTAGATAGCTTGTCTAATAGCATTTTTTTCGCTTTGTCGGCCCTTAATTTACTTAACTTGTCGTTAGAGCCGTAGGTTCTAGTAGGTACGCGTGAAGCACTTGATTCTAGAGAAATACGAGCTTTTCCTGATGTTTCAACTTGACCAACCAATTCGCTGATAAATGTTTGTAGCTCTTTATCTCTTTGGGGTACATTTTTATTGTAGGTGAAAAATTCCTGGAAAGCAATTTTATCTTCAACCAATGGCACGAAAATACAACCATTGTCTTTAGTTGCGCTGAATTCGATAAATACGGTTGCTTCGTTACCTACGTGTACAATTTTCAGTTGAGCATCCGAACAAGGTTCATCACTAATTAACACTAACTTAATTTTTTTATTGGACGGCAGTTCGTTGTATTTGAAATACCCTTCTTTATTTACTTCTTCAGTAAAATAAATAGTACCATCTTCTCCCATGTATTGAATTTTAAGACTGGACGGAATTTCGTCTAAATTTACAAAAGCAATTTTTCCTACCTTGTCTTCATCTTTAGCTAAGAAGTGACATTTTTTATTTGGAAGTAGAATTGCCGTTTGCTTAGCATTGTTGAATAAAGCTATTTCAATTCCGGAGCAATCAATCATTTTACCATTTTCATCATATAGCATAAATAAGTAATTTTCATCTTTAGGTAAATCAGAAAAAGCAAATGTGCCGTCTTCTTTTCTGACAGCAGTAAATAGAATATTTCCATTATCATCAACACATTTTAGAGTTAAGTTAGATGGAACATCAGAACCAAGCGATTTAAATTTAATTGTCCATTTTTCGCCAGCGTCATTAACTGCAGATACAGTAAAAGCAATAGGGTCTAATAAAATTTCTTTTTCAATTTCCTGGTATTGAGAACCCATAGGAACATATATATTTTCATTATAAAAATCCTTTCCATTTATTTCGTATGAAATATTATAATTTTTTCCTGGGGGTATAATAAAAACAAAGCTTCCGTTTCTCATACTTGGTTTGCTTTTGGCAATTAGTTGGCCCGTTTCATTATCGGTAACGTTAATTATGATGTTCCCAGGAAGAGTATCTCCTTGTGCGACTGTAATAATGCCTTTAAGTAGTGTAAGTTCTTTTTCAATTGCATCATCTTTTAGAACCATGTAAATATCTTGGTCTCCGTATGAGTCCCCTCCACCATAAGAAGAGTAATACCCCCGTTTTCCATCAGGAGAGGTTACGAAGTATATGTCGTTATGAGTGGAGTTAATAGGATACCCTACGTTTTTTGGTTCTGACCATGTTCCGTCTGTTTGAAGCGTAGATTCAAAAATATCGAACCCTCCCATGCTATTATGTCCTTCCGAACTAAAGTGAAGCGTAACGCCATCGGGATGGAAGAAAGGGCTTTCGTCATCGTAGGGAGTGTTTATAGGTGCACCTATGTTTTGAGCTTTACTCCATTCCCCGTTTGGTAGTTTTTTACATACGTAAATGTCTGAACCGCCCATTCCACCTTTCCTGTTGCTTGTGAAATATAAGCTATTCCCATCTACAGAAATTGACATATGTTCCTCATCATCATTGCTATTGATTTCTGAACTCACTGGTTCAGGTCTCGACCATTTTTCTTCAGCGATAAGTGTACTTTGATATATGTTTCCGTTACCTTCTTCGTCATGGTAAACGTACAGCGATTGATTGTCAGGCGATAAGCCAATAGTAGCTAAGTGATGATTTACACGGTCAATATTTATGAGTTGAGGCTCTCCCCATTGTCCATGCTCATCTTTATATGCAATATAAATATCTTCGTAATAGTGACCATCGTGCATATCTTTATATCTGATGTTTGAGCTATCTTTTCTCAATCTGCGTGATGTGAATACAATTTCAGTTTCATCTAAGGAAAGTACAGGGCTGTGTTCTGAATAAGGTGAGTTAATAGTTATACCCAAGTTTACAATCTTCACATCCACAGGGTGTTTAATTTGCTCTTTTGCGTTGTTGCATTGTTCTATTTGTCTATGTGCATTGTCAGCTAATATGTGCTTTTTGCTCACAGTTTCAATAAATTTATTGAAATAGTTAATGGCAGAATCTAGTTCGTATTCAATGTGATATAGGTGCGCTAAATAGTACAGTGCATCTGGTTTTGCCTTTGTTTCTGAAAACATAAAAGGGTCATAATTTTTACTGATGCCCTTTGCTGCTTTTCTTAAATATGGCAACCCCTTTATTTCCTCTGTTGGTTCATTATAGTAGCATATTCCAATTTTGTAGTTTACGTTATAGTTGTCAGGATCTTGCTTATGAAGCTTCAGCCACATCGGCAATGCAAGAGCATACCAATGATCGTCCATAAGAACACTCGCTTCTTCAAAACGATTTCTGAAACTATCATCGTTAGTTTGAGCAAAAGAATTTGCAACAAAAGCGGTTAATAGTATAAGGATTATATATGCTTTTCTCATTACGAGGTTATAAATCAAATTAGATGGAACTAACTGGCAAAGTTATTTTTTTTAATGGGAAAAAAAAACTTAGACTAAATTTCCCTATTTACATCAAATTGTTCGAGGTAATCTGCTACACGCCTAACAAACGAGCCACCCAATGCTCCATCAACAACTCTGTGGTCGTATGAGTGCGAAAGGAACATCATTTGCCTTATACCTAAAGTATCACCTTGCGGGGTTTCGATTACCGCAGGTTTCTTTCTAATAGCGCCAACAGCCATAATCGCAACTTGTGGCTGATTGATTATTGGAGTACCCATAACATTGCCAAAAGTACCAACGTTAGTCATAGTGTATGTTCCGCCTTGTATCTCGTCTGGCGATAGTTTGCCAGCACGAGCTCTGCTAGCTAAATCATTCACCTTTTTGGCTAATCCAGTTAGGTTGTAGTGATCTGCGTTCTTAATCACAGGAACAATTAAGTTTCCAGAAGGTAAAGCTGCAGCCATACCAATATTTATGTCTTTTTTGCGAATAATGTTGTCACCGTCAAGCGAAACATTGATCATCGGAAAATCTTTGATAGCCTTGGTAATTGCTTCAATAAAAAGTGGAGTAAAAGTTAGTTTTTCACCTTCCTTTTTAAGAAACTTATCTTTAACATTATTTCTCCAATTTACAAGATTGGTAACATCAACTTCTACCATCGAAGTAACGTGTGGTGAAGTGTGCATTGAATTCACCATATGGTTAGCGATTAGCTTTCTCATACGGTCCATTTCAATGATTTCTACATTATCGCCATAGCTTTTGGCTGGTACAACCGTTTTTACAGCGGTTGCAACTGTTTGAGCCACTGGAGCGGGTGCCGAAGCTCCATTCTGACCTCTATTTTCAACGTAGGCTAAAATGTCTTTTTTTGTAACTCGGCCATTATGACCTGAGCCAGAAACGGTATCCAATTCGGCAATTGCTATGCCTTCTTTGGAGGCAATTGTTTTTACTAACGGGGAATAAAACCTATCGCTAACCGAAGTTGTTGAAACTACGGTGTCTGTAACTGCTTCGACCGCTTGAGGTTGAAAAGGCATTTTTTGGGCAACAGTATCTGTAGGTTCTGCTGCAGGAGCAGATGTTGGAGCAACAGTTTCTCCATCCGTTGAAATAATGGCGATTGGTTTGCCTACTTCTACAACATCGCCTTCTTGTGCCAGTAGTTTTACAATTACTCCATCTGCTGGGGCAGGAACTTCGGAATCAACTTTGTCTGTTGCAATTTCAACTAAAGATTCTTCTGCTTCAATCGTATCACCTTCTGCTTTTAACCATTTTGTAATGGTTGCTTCAGCAACACTTTCTCCCATTTTCGGTAACAAAACCTCTACTTGCGCCATGTTTTCTGTAAGTTTTTTTTACGAATGCAAAAGTAACCTAAAATTTCAGTTTTACAAGCAAAATTAAGGGCTGTGAATAAGTTCTATAAGGATGTATCTTAGCTTAGTTGCCAAGTGATTTAAAGGATTTTATCAAAATGTTGAAATCTATTTTTGGGGAGTAATTTTTAGCATACTTTATATTTTGATTGTGGAGAATTTCTACCGTTAGATTTGCCTCAGGGCTTATATCTTTTGAAGATAAAATACTCGACTTAATTTGCGGAAGAAGTGTGTTTTTAGGGCCAGGGTTGTAGCCCACAACGGACTTAGAGCCAGTAAGTGCTTTAAACAGATTAAAGAACGTACGCGCCACATTATTTGTTTTTCCAATCCAAATTGGAAAAAGAAGAAGTAAGATTGTCGCGGTCAATATATCAAATATTTGCTTTTTTCGCTTGTTTTCGGAAGAGTTAATTGAGTTCAGTTCTAATAATTTATAGATGTCTCCGGAGGCGTCTATTGAGTTACTTCCCACTATATAGTTTTCATCAGCAGGTGCAATTTTGTATTCAAATTTATCATTAGAAAACTGTTCCATATTCTGAATGATTTCAGTATTAGAAACATCTTTCGAACAGAAGATTAACTCATTTAAACCGAACAATTTTTTGCCTTCATTTAGTTTATCAATAGGCAACTGAAAGGTATCGGTAATTTCTTCTGAATTTGCTGGTAGAACCGGAATAAATAATTCAATATCCATGTTTAACTCGTTCAGCAAGTGCGTAACCCTCATTACTTCTGCGCTAGAGCCAACAATGACAATTCTCTTTTTGTTGGTGCCGAGCAATTGGTATTCTTTTAATTTGAAAAGATGTAAAATGATGCGCGAAATAGTAGTTGAGAATACCGCCCATCCACAGCCAATAAGTGTTAAAGCTCTCGAAAACCGAATTGATTCATCTAGCAAAGAGTAAAAAATTAACACGCTTGCAGAACCAATTAAAACTCCTTTGAGGTTGTTAATAAGGTTAATCGGCTTGTCGTATCCGCCTAACAGAAAATTAGTGAACACCCATATAAATCCGTAAATGGGAAATAAAAGCCCCACCAAATCATCTTGGTAAGGTATGTTTGTATAAAGGTGGTAAATTTCTTTGGCGATAAATAATCCAGAAACGAGACCAACAAAGTCTATCAAGGGTAAAAATAGTTGAGAAATTAACCTTTTACTTAAAGCCAAGACGGCACGAAAATATATTGCCAAATTAATGATGATAGAAAAAGCACCGGCATTACTATCAGAGAAGTGTTTTTTCGCGAAAATTATCATGGCGTTGTAAAACACAAACACATAATTTACGCTCGTTTTTTTCGTGCTTTCGCCTTTGTAATGTATGATTTTCGTTTCAGGAAAATAAACATTCTTATAGCCTCCTTCTTGAATTCTGTATGATAAGTCAATGTCTTCTCCGTACATAAAAAAGCTCTCGTCTAGCAAGCCCACTTTGTCAAGTGTTTCTTTTCTCATCAACATAAAAGCACCTGATAGAATATCAATTTCGTGAGTTTTGTTTTTGTCTAAATAAGTGAGATGATATGCGCCAAACCTCCTTGACGTTGGAAACAAGGCAGCAAGCCCAAAAATTTTATAAAACGCCACTTCTGGCGTTGGAAGCCCTCGCTTAGACTCTGGTAAAAATCTGCCTTTCCCATCTACTATTTTCACACCTAAACCACCAACATCTGAGTTAGAATCCATGTATTCAATCACCTTCGTAAAGGTTACTTCTTCAACTAGAGTATCTGGATTTAGAAGTAAAATATATTTACCGTTAGCTTTGTTAATCGCTAGATTATTCCCTTTAGAAAACCCTAAATTTTCTTTACTCTCAATAAGTTTTACGTTAGGAAAATTGGCTCGAACCATATCGCAAGAACCGTCCATTGAATTATTATCCACAACAAAAACTTCAGCTTCAACCTCATTAAGTGCTGCAAAAACAGAAGTTAGGCACTGTTGTAGAAAGTACTTTACATTGTAGTTGACTATGATAATTGATAACTTCATTTAACTCTGCGAAAGTATAAATCAAACCATTAACGTCATTCAATTCAATTTTTATATGTTTATGCACTCAAAAAAATATCATTGATGAAAAAATATATAATTGTAGCTTGTGTCATAAGCCTCTTTGGATGTTCGGACGGAAAACCAAAGGAGCAAAGCGAAATAAATTACCCAGAAACACGTAAGGACACTACCGTTATTGACGACTATTTTGGGGTAAAAGTAGCCGATCCATATCGTTGGCTCGAAGATGATAATGCTCCTGAAACGGAAGCATGGGTGAAAGCGCAAAACAAGTTAACGTATGATTATTTGGGGAATATTCCACAACGAGAAGCGATAAAAACACGTTTGGCGGAAGTTTGGAATTATGAAAAACAATCAACTCCATGGAAAAAAGGTAAGTACATTTTTTTCTATAAAAATGACGGAGTTCAAAATCAAAGTGTGTTATATTATAAAGACACGGCAACTACCGAAGCTAAAATATTGATTAATCCAAATGAATTTTCGGAAGATGGAACAACATCTTTAGGAGGGTTGTCAATTTCGAGCGATGCAAAATATGGGGCCTATATGGTTTCGAAGGCTGGCTCCGATTGGAAAGAAATATATGTACTCAACATTGAAACGGGCGAAAAATTAGATGACCATATAGAGTGGGTAAAGTTTTCGGGAATGAATTGGCAAGACGATGGGTTTTATTACGCTCGTTATGATGCGCCTAAAAAAGGCGATGAATTTTCGGCTTCTAATCTTAATCATAAAGTTTATTATCATAAGTTGGGAACTCAGCAAGTTGATGATAGACTAATTATGGAAAATCCTGAGCGCCCCAATTGGAATTTTGGATTGAGTACTTCCGATGATGGAGCGTTCGAATTTTTGTGGATTAGTGAATCTACGAGTGGTTACCAGTTAGCGTTTCGTAAAAAAGGCACAGAAGAATTTACATATATAGACACAACATTTACGCATGAATTTAGCGTGATTGACAATGTTGGAGATCTGCTCTACGTTACAACAAATGTCGATGCACCTAAAAATAGATTGGTACGAATCGATGTAAACAATCCATCGCCAGAAAATTGGGAAGAGATCATACCAGAAACAGAATCGGTACTTCGAAGCGTAAGTGTTTGTGGCAATAAATTTGTCGCCCAATATTTGATAGATGTTTCTACTCAACTAATTGTATTCGATAAGGATGGTAATAGTTTAGGCGAGGTAAAGCTGCCAGGAATAGGAATTACGAAGAGCTTTAATAGTTCGTCAAAATCCAATCAAGCATTTTATTCGTTCGAGAATTATACCACACCATCGAGCACCTATGAATTTAATGTTTCTACCATGGAATCGACTCTTTATTGGATCCCTAAAATCGATTTTAATTCTGATGATTACCAATGCGATAAGGTGTTTTGCGAGAGTAAAGATGGAACGAAAATACCGATGTTTACCACATATAAAAAGGGAATGAAAATGGACGGAAATAACCCTGCGTTTCTGTATGGATACGGAGGGTTTAACATTTCAAAAACCCCAACTTTTAGTGTAGAAAACACCGTCTTTTTAGAAAATGGGGGCATATATTGTGTGGCAAGTATTCGAGGAGGAGGAGAGTACGGAGAAGCATGGCACAAAGCAGGAACCAAATTGCAGAAGCAAAATGTGTTTGATGATTTTATCGCAGCAGCGGAATATTTAATCGCAGAAAAATACACTAACTCGGATAAGTTGGCAGTACATGGTCGATCTAACGGAGGGCTTTTAATAGGCGCGGTTATGACTCAAAGGCCAGAATTATTTCAAGTTTGTTTACCCAAAGTAGGCGTGTTAGATATGTTGCGTTATCATCAATTTACGATTGGTAGAGCGTGGTCGGTTGATTATGGCTTGAGCGAAAATGAAGAAGAGTTTAAGTATTTGTATGGTTACTCACCTTTGCATAATGTAAAAGCGGTTGATTATCCTGCGACTATGGTTCAAACTGGTGATCATGACGATAGAGTTGTTCCGGCACATTCGTTTAAATTTGCAGCCACATTGCAAGAACAAAACACAAGCGGTAACCCAATGTTAATTCGAGTAGATGTTAATGCAGGACACGGATCAGGGAAACCTGTTTCAATGCAAATTGACGAGTTTGGAGATACATGGGCATTTGTATTTCATCATTTAGGAATGGAAATTAAAACAAATAAGAAAAAATGAATAGGATAAAATTAGTAGCACTTAGCTCTATTATTGCTTTTGGATTAGGCTGTGGAGAAGAAGAAAAAGGCATAAAAAAACTTAAAATAAACACGGAAAATCTTAGCGAAAAAGCTAAAGAATTGGCTGAAGAAGCGGCTCAAAAAACTGAAGAAAACATTGCCATTTTAGAGGAGAAAGCGGAAGCTTCAAAAGAAAATATCGAAAAGAAAACAGAAGAGTTGAAAGATGCTTTAAAAGCAATGGATAAAGAATTTGAAACAAACGAATAATGAAAAAAGTATTTATAACCATAGCACTTATCTCTTTTGTTGTTTCGGTAAACTCGCAAAACGACAAATTGACAAAGCGTTTAATAAAGTTGAAAAAGGGGTAGGGCAGGGCTTAAAGGAAGCTAAAAGAATTTCTAAAGAGCTGAAAAAGGAACTAGCACCTGTTTACAAGCAAATAAAAGCAGATGCAAAGCCTGTAGTTGATAAAATATGGGAAGAAGCCACAGTGGTTTATGATGCGAGCGAAAAATACGCGGTAAAAGCTTTCGACCAAGTGAGCAAGGCTAAGAAGCAACTAGATAAAGATGTAAAATCAGGTCTTATAACTGCTGATGAAAAGTTGAGGCGAGAAGAAAAAATAAAGGCAGTGGAGCGCGCGTTAAAAAACTTAAACAAATTCATAAAAGAAGACAGAAAAAAACTAAAAAAGAAAGCAGAAGAAGCTGTAAGCTAACCTTTGAATTCTTCTAATACTTTGTAAGCAGTTAACACATAATTAGAATAGAAGTATTCTTCAGTCGCTTGTAATGTTATATCCTTAGTCCCTCCAAAGTTTTTCACGGTTAAAACGATAAAATCTTCATGTAATAGGTGCGATAATTTCGAAGCTATTTCTCTACCATTAACCTTTTCGATTATATCCCCAACGGCAATACCAGCATTATCTGCAATTGAATTTTGGTACACAGAAGTGATTTTATTGCCTAATACTTTAAACCCAAATTTAGCTTCATGGTGATTACTTGATGGATTTCTGATGAGTTCTATTCCAACATATTTTAGGCAGTCGAGCAACAATTCTTCGTAAGAATTATGGCCCCAAACATAGTTGTTGAAAAAAGCGGTAAAATCTAACCCACTAACGTCTTCAATACAAGTTTTATAATCGTTTTCGGAGTACCCTTTTCCTGTTTTTCCGAATCGTTCATACATTAGTTTCATAACATCGTCTAAACGTTTGATGTTATTAGTGTTTTTAAGCGTTAGCACATCAACCATAAAAGCAAGTAAACATCCATCCGAATAGATTGAAAGTTTACGGTTTGGCACCCCGGGAACGTAACCATCTAGCCACGTATCCCATGAAGATTCGGCTACCGAATAGTTAAAACGTGCACTATTGTCAAGATGGCGCTGAACTTGTTGAGCCAACAGCTTTAAAAATTCCGCTTCGGTAAAAACTCCAGAACGATAAAGCATTAAATCGCCATAATAAGTTGTAACTCCTTCTGCAACATAACCTAATGGAGAATGATTTTCTTTTGCATAATTATAGGGGTGCATTTCTATTGGACGAATCGCTTTCACGTTCCAAGTATGAAATAATTCATGGCAACTCACCCCCAAAACTTCATCATAAAGTTTTTTGGTCATCAAATCTTTTCCAGGACCAATAGAAACTACCGTAGAGTTTTGATGCTCAACTCCATGGTACGCTTTGTAAGGAAGCACATGAAAAAGGTAATGATATTCGTTGACGGGAAAATTTCCAAAAACATCAATTTGTAGGTTTGTGTAAGCAATAAAATCAGTTTTTATTTTATCCCAATCGGGTTCGCACTCTCCTTGAATCCACAGATGAAATTTTACAGCTTTGGTTTCAAAGGTTTCGTGTTTTAGTGTTGCACTAGCAATAAAAGGAGAGTCAACGAAAGTGTGAAAATCTTTCGCAATAAAATTATTTTCACCACTAGCTTTCAAACCAGTCGCTACTTCATAATTATTAGGAATATTTAGAGAGATTTCACATTTTTCATCTTGTCTGTCCTCAATATATAAACAGCAATTAACAGGATTTACATACAGCTGATTTTCATCTAAATAGGTCGATCCAGCATTCAATTCGTTACTGTAGTAGTTGTATTTTATCGTTATTTCGGTATTCCCATTGGTGTCGATAGACCATTTATCTTTTGTAATTTTTTTAAAGTTAAGCTCGCTATTGTTTGTGTCAAAGGCTTGCCATTGCTGAATATTTTTAGCAAAGTTTTCTAATTCGTATCGCCCTGGACGCCATGCCGGAAGTTGAACTTCAATCGTTTCTGTTGAAATATTATCAATTGTATATTCAATATCGATAAAATGTTGATGTGGCTTCGAATAAGAAAAAGTATACTTCATAATGCAAATGTAACAATGATTGAATGACTGAATTTTAGTCAAGAAATCTTGACCTTTCTAGTTCTAACCTAAAACTTTCAACTTTCAACTTTAAAACTTTCAACATATTAGTTAAATTCGCAATCTT
>JAESTK010000100.1 GCA_016763645.1 Flavobacteriales bacterium | reverse complement strand
GTCCAGATAGAATATCATTCTTAGGATTAAAAGTAAAGTTGTTGAATATTTTTTTCATTGTCTTGTTTTTAACAACAAGGCGCGAAAGTACTGTTTTGGAGTGCTTTAAATAGTAAAGAGGGTTTTATTTAGACGGAATTAGCTAAATACCCTATAAAAAGCTAATCGTGAGTATTACATTCCTGCTATCGGCAGGAATAGAATATTTCGAATCGATTTTTGGTGATGGAAAAAATATACCATACCCGCTATTTTTATCCACTTTTTTTGTGTCTCCATCTGTTTTTTCTCAATAGAGTCAGATGATAGCCAGCATATTATTGGGAAAAATTCATTTTCGTCAACAGCAATTCTTGTTGCATTAATTTGCGTTGAGAGTTGATAATCGAAAATGGTAAGAAAAAGCCCATCTTCTAATTCGGTTTGCCGGGGATGGCCTTTTCCTAAGCTTCCTGAAATGGAAAAAGTATCATCCGTGATACTTGCATTCACATTGTCAGCAAATGCTTGAAAAATTTTAGCAGGATGTGCAGAAGAAAATTGAATGTCCATTTCTCTACACGCCAAACTGTTTAAGATGGTGGTCTATGTGTTTGTAGAAAGAGTTATTCCATTCTGTTGAGGTCATCGAACCAAAAGAGTTAGACTCTTTTCCTTCGAAATAAGATTCTCCTAATTCTTGAGTTTTTATAATGTAGCTGAGAAGTCTTTGCTTTTCGTGCTCAAATTCTTTTTTACCAGTAATGATAAAGGCGGGCGCAGTTCTACCATTTTTAGTATATGGTTTTTCGTTTACTACAATTGGTTTAACAAATAATTTCAGCATCAATTTCTTGACACCAGTGGCTTTTTTGTGTTTGTCGTCATAGGCCATTTCATAAGTTATACAACAATGCGCAAGCATTTGGGCAACATCCATTTCCCCCATTGTCGGTCTTGATTAGCCGAAAGGTTATTGACTCTATGAATAAGGTCGTTCACGGTGTCTTTATCGAATATGTTTTTCATATAGCTAACTTGGTAGTAACGAAAATATAGAAAAACTGCGAATAAAATCGACTTTGATTAATATTCCTCATGCCAGCCTTTGCGCCATTCGTAAAAGGCAAACAACGGAATTGCCATATATTCTATGGCTAATAGCCACAAGTTTTCTGTATAATCGGCATTGGAATAAGCATAGTAACTTAATGGAATGAGTAACGACCAAATCAACGGAAATCTCCATTTCCAAAACGCAGTAAAAGCAACCAAAGTCGTAATATACCATGGGTGAATAATAGTTGCCATACTGAAATAAATAAGTAGCGCGATGCTCATTTTTTGAAACAATGATTTATTGGTTACAATACGTTCGCGAAGTGCAATAAGTAGAATAATACTTGCAGTGATTATTGCCATAATTGGCCCAGCTGTTTGAATAATATTCCAGCCTTTTACTTGAAGCCCAACCCAGCGAATAACGTAGTAAATACTGGCATTGAATTCGAATTTTTGAAAATATAGGTCAATACTTTGGTAGAGATTTAAAAAGAGTTCTTCAGAAAGAAAAGGAGTAAAAAAAAGAGTTGAAAACACCGTAATTATCGCAAAATAGAGTGAGCTTTTAGCGAAACCCAACCGCTTGATTAAAAATGGTAAAAACATTAACGGAAGTAATTTTGTGCAGATGGCTAAAGCCATAGCTCCAGCAGATAAACTGATTTTGTTTTTCACCAATAACCAAGTGGCTAATAAGAGAAAGAAAATCATTAACGCTTCGAAATGTAAATTACCAGTTAATTCAATAATAACGAGAGGGTTTAGTGCATAAATAGCAATGTGTTTTGCATGAATTTCGAACTGTTTAAACAGCTTGAGTAATAAAATAATACTCCCACATTCAGCAAAAAATATAAACGACTTCATTACCACTGCAGAGGCATAAATATCGTTTGGAAATAGCCAAGCACTAAAGGCAAAAACATACTGTAAAACGGGAGGGTAAATAGTAAAATACTCTGGTGAGTTTAGTTTGCTAAAAAGCTCTTGATTGAGCCCTGTAATAGTATTGCCGTTTTCCAAATACCAACTTGGTATATGTAGAAATGGATTTTCACCGTTAACGATTAACCTTCCGTCCCATATAAATCGATAAACATCATCCGATAAGTTCGGGAAAGCAAATAAAACGAGCAGCCTAAACAAGACTCCAAGTCCAACGATTACAACTACGTTTTCATCCCAAAACTTATGGAACAACCAATAGATTACAAAAAGCCCGCAACTTGTGCCAATTAATGGATAGAATTGGTTTCTTGGTAATTCATAAAGCATAAAATAGTAACCCACAAACGATGTAAGTACCAGTGACCAAAACAAAATGTTATTTGCAATCGATTTGTTCAAACTGAGCACGAAAATAATTGATATTGCTAGACTACAAATAGCAATGTAATTTTCAGTAACTTATAAAATAGAGAAATCGAACAAAAAAATAGGATTTGCGTACTATGCGTGCGTGTTAAGAATGAGTACTATAATGAAATTACTATCTGCTGTGTTACTGATGCATAGCTCATCCAGCGGTTACGGTCAAGTTTACGCGTTTAATAATTATGGTTTAGACGAGGGTTTGCCTCAAACAACGGTTGAGCATATAATGCAAGACAGTAGAGGTTATTTGTGGGTGGCAACGCATGGTGGAGCTGCAAGATTCGATGGCCATCATTTTCGTGAATTTACTACAAGTCAGGGCTTAGCAAACAATAATGTACATGATTTATATGAAGATAAATATGGTAATATTTGGTTTGGAACCGATGGTGGAGTTTCGGTTTATACAGCTGCAGAGATAGAACCTAAATTTTTTCATTTTGATAAAGATAATGGTTTTAATTCTAGTCGAGCTTATGCCTTTTTAGAGCGAGACGATAAGATGCTGATAGGTTCCAATAAAGGAATGTTCTCTTTTTCATATCGAAATTTCGATTCTAATCCTTTTGCCGATACTTTGAAATTAACTGTTTCTGAAGTGTACCAAACAATAAATAAACGGGCTGTTTTCTGTTTGTTTAAAGATTCTAAAGATCAACTTTGGGCAGGTACAGATAGTGGTATAGTTGTTATGCGGAATGGTGCAAAATATTATACAACAAGTAACGGAATGCCTACTAACGAAATTATTTGCATTGCCGAAGATTTGGATAAAAACCTATGGGTAGGAACTAAGGGAGGGGTAGCCAAATTTGCATATTCAAGTAATGGTGATCTTGTTTCTGTTAAAAATAAAATCGAAGTTGGGCTTGTTCAACTGCCTTCACGGGTAACAGATATTTGTTTTTTAGAAGACGGAACAATGTTGTTGTCGTATCCTAACTTAGGTGTTTTTAAACCTCATAAATCTGATTCATTAGGATATAAACTCGTAGAACATATATCAATTGACAACGGAATTAACTCATCAGGAATACAAAAAATATTTAAAGACCGAGAAGGAAACCTCTGGTTTGGCGGAAGCTCTAATGGTATTTCGATGTTGGTAGGTCGGAAATTTGAGACTTATACTACTTCATTTGGATTATCAGCTAACCCAGTTCGCGCAATTGTAAAAGACGATAGTAGCAATTTCTGGTTTGGCACAGCATCATTTGTAAGCAAAATGAAAAGCCCTGTAAAGTCAAATAAAATTCACCGATATGGAGATCAATTTATAGAAAGTTATGGACCAGAGCAAGGGATGAAAACGACTTCAATATGGTCTTTATTAACGGACGACAATAATAACGTTTGGATAGGCGGATCAAAAGGCTTGTTTAAATACGATGGAAAAAGGTATGAGCATTTTTCTAGCAGATCAGGTTTTAAAGGAAGTGCAACAATGCGGTCTTATCAAGATAGAGAGGGCGTTTTGTGGTTTTCAACATTTAAAGGAATAACATGTTACAATGTTGAAAAGGATTCTTTGTATAGCCCGTTCAAGGAGGATGATGAACTATATGGAGAGTTACTGTCATATATTTATCAAGACAAAAATTTGGAATTTTGGTTTGGGTATTCGGGCGGCTTAGTACATAGAGGAATAAACAACTACAAGAAACATTACACGATGGAAAATGGGCTACCGAGTAATTACGTTTCTTTAATTATTCCTGATAAAAATGGAAACCTGTGGCTTGGTACAGGGAAAGGGATTTCCTGTTTTGATGGAGAAACATTTAAAAACTTTTCCACTAAAGATGGATTAAATTCTGATACCCCTTACCTCCTAATTTTTGATGACGATGAAAATCTGTGGGTCGGAACAAACAAAGGCTTAGACAGACTCACCATCGATTTCTCAACAAATAGCATCAAAAACATTAATTTTTACGGTGCAGACGAAGGATTTATAGGTGTAGAAACCAATTCGAATGCGGCATTTAAAGATGATAACGGAGATTTGTGGTTCGGAACCGTAGGAGGCGTTACGCGCTATCTAAAGAAATACGATAACCAGAATGATACAGAGCCAGTTACCCTAATTACAAGACTAAGAGTACAGTTTAAAGATCAGCCAATGGTTAAGGACTTAGCATTATCATATAGTGAAAATCATGTGATGTTTGATTTTATTGGTATTAGCCTAAAGTCCCCAAAAAAGGTGAAGTATAAATTTAGGTTAAAAGGATTGGAAGAAGAGTGGTCTCCCGATTTTTCAGAAAGGTTTACAACATACTCTAATTTGCCCGCAGGCAATTACACGTTTCAAGTAATATCGTGTAACAATCACGGGAAGTGGAACAAGAACCCAACTGAATATTATTTTAAAATTACACCTCCTTTTTGGCGTACATGGTGGTTTTATTCAATTTCGACATTGACTATCGGTGTAATTATTTTTCAATATCTTAAAAGTAGAACAGCACGTTTTAAGCGAGAAAAAGAAGTGCTCGAAACGAAAGTAAACGAAAGAACAAAAGAGCTAAATATCCAAAACGAAAAACTAAAATCGGCTAAGCTTGAAATAGAAAAAAACCGAGACATATTAGAAGAAAAAAACCGAGATATAACCGACAGCATTACCTATGCACAACGAATACAGCTCGGCATGTTGCCTTCAGATGAGGTTATTAAAGCTAGTTTTAATGATTGTTTCGTGTTGTATCGACCTAAAGACATAGTTTCAGGTGATTTTTATTGGCTTCAAAAGGCTGATGACAAAACATTCTTTGCTGCGGTAGATTGCACAGGTCATGGTGTTCCTGGAGCAATGGTTAGTGTACTGGGATATAATGCATTAAATCGAGCGATTCGAGAATTTGGAATGCGTACACCCGCGAGTATACTCGACACCTTGAACGATATTGTTATCGACACTTTTTCACAAAGTGAAGAAGACGTAAGAGATGGGATGGACATATCGTTATGCTGTATTTATCAGGAAAACGGAAAATGGAAATTAGAATATGCTGGAGCTAACAATCCCGTTTGGATTTATAAGTGTAAATCGAAAGAAATTGAAGAGATAAAAGCAAATAAACAACCCATTGGCGTTTATGACGATGGAGTTCCTTTTACTAACAACGTAATTGACGTAGATGAAGGAGATGTAATTTACCTTTTCTCCGATGGCTTTTCCGACCAATTTGGTGGAGAAAAAGGAAAAAAGTTGAAAGGAAGAAAATTTAGAGAAATTATAACCGAAATCGGTAAACAACCCATGCAGCAGCAACTTGACAGAATGAATTTCGAATTTGATGCTTGGAAAGCCGATTACGAACAGGTTGACGATGTGTGCATTATAGGCATTAGAATATAATGTGCAGTTTGCCTTGAGTTCATCGAAAGGTATAATTGGCATTCGCATTTAGCGAAGAGCAATTTTCGAACGAGTCAGTTTATCCTGAGCTTGCCGAAGGAATGTTTGTATAATTGGGATTCGGATATAATTTCTATCTTTCGGAGGTGAAAAACTTAGTTTTCATATTTTTCTGTTGCATTTTCACAACAGTTTGCTTTGCCTCCAACATAGACAGTCTTTTGGTTCAGCTGAGTTCGGAGAAAGCCGATTCGTCACGTTTAGATTTATATAATGGAATTGCAAAATTGTGGTCTAAAAACAATCCAGAGAAAGCAATTTTATATGCCGATAGCGCAGTTAATTTAGCAAAGCAAACTGGCGAAATAAAAGAAGAGGCTAACGCATACATGCATGCCGGAATTGCAAATAAATATTTAGGGAAATACGATAAATCACTCGGCTTGTTTCAAAAATCGGTTAAACTTTATCGAGAGATTAGTGACGAAAAAAATGCCGCAGGAGCATTAACAAACATGGGCGGAATTTACTGGATTACAGGAGATTTAGAGAAAGCAGAATCGTTTTATTTTGAGGCGAAAGTAATATTCGAAAAAGTGGGGGATAGTTATGGACTTGCCAATTGTGCAATCAACTTGGGTATTATAAATGCCATTAAAGAAGATTATGAAAAAGCTGAAAAATATTTTTTGTCGAGTGCAGAACTCTACCTCAGTGTCGGGGACCAAGATGGTGCTACTCGAGGATATAATAATTTGGCACAATTGGAAATGGAAATAGATAGTTATCAAAAGGCTTATGAATATGCATCTAAAGCACTTACGATAAGGAGAGAAATAGACGATAAATATGGTATTTGCTCTAGTTTAATTACCATTGGAAATATACGAGTACACGAAGACAAATTAAATGATGCAAAGGAAATGTTCAATGAAGCGTATCTGCTAGGAAACGAACGACATTTTAAAGGTATTATTAAAGATGCTGCGTTTGCAATTTCTGACATTAACAGCAGGGGAGGAAAAAATAAAGAAGCATTGGAGTATTACAAAATTTACACAGCAACTAAAGACTCATTGTTCAGTGAATCGAAATCAAAAGAAATAGGAAGGCTAGAGGCTAATTATGAGTTTGAGCAAAAACTAGAAGAAGAAAAGCGAGTTGCTGATGAGCAAGCTAAAATTGCAACAGAAATTAAATCACGTAAAGACAACCTTCAATACTCAGGAATATTTGTATTCGTATTAATCCTTTTTGCCGCAGTGCTTATGAGCGGAAAATTCTCGATGAGCGAACGAGCGGCAGAAGGGCTAATTTTCTTTACCTTCTTACTTTTTTTCGAGTTCTGTTTAGTTTTAGTAGACCCTTTTATAGATGAATGGAGCAGCGGAGAGCCACTTTATAAGCTATTATTTAACGGTGTACTGGCAGCTTTAATATTTCCATTGCACGCATTTTTCGAGAATACAATTAAATCAAAACTATTTTCGGCAAGAAGAAAGGCTGTATCTAAAAATTATAAAAATAGTTAGAATACAGCCTTAATCTTTTACTGTAAAAAGAAACTTACTTCTTTTGTACATCTCTAACAATTACCTTTTTTGTACCATTATTATCGATGATAATTCGTAGAAAGGTAACCCCTTGCTCTTCACCAAACTCCAGCTGAGCTCCTAAATGAAAAAATTCATAATCGGGTGAACTGGGCAGAGGGTTAGAGCCACTTAAATCTTCTACCAGTCCCACATCTGCGTCTACTAGTTTTTTTATTGTTCCGTCAACATATAATCTTGATACTCCCATAATTCTAATTTTTATTAAAGTTAATATATTTAACAATAATAAAAAAAAGATTACAT
>JAESTK010000099.1 GCA_016763645.1 Flavobacteriales bacterium | reverse complement strand
CGTTATCAACTATACGTAATTCTATTTTACTGTCATCTTCGCTAAGATAAATTTTAATTTCGGTAGCATTTGCATGACGAATAACGTTGGTAAGTGCTTCTTGAATAACCCGATAAATAGTGGTTGAAAGAGCTTTCGAAAATTCAGTATCGTCAATTTTAGAGAATGGATGTGTTTTAATTTCGGTTCGCTTTTGAAAGTCAATTATTAACCACTCCAACCCAGACAAAAGCCCTATGTCATCTAACACAGTGGGACGAAGATCAGAGGTGATTCTCCTCACTGTGTCTAATGTAGAACCTACTATAGTAAGCATTGACTCACTTTTTTCTAAAAGCTCGCTTTTAAGTATTTCGTTACCAATTATTTTATCCAATTTTCTTTTTACGAAAGCTATTTCAAATTTTAAAGCTGTTAAATCTTGTCCTAAAATATCGTGTAAATCTCTAGCTATTTTGGTACTTTCTATCTCTCTAATGTTCTGCAAATGGCGAGAGAGGTTTCTAAGCTGTTTGTGAGAATCTCTCAGTTCTTTTTCGATTGCTTTTCTTTTTTTGATCTCCCTTACCTGAACTAAAATTGCCTTCTCGTTATCGTATTCTATCACGCTGGCAGTAATTTCTATAGGAATTTCATTTCCGCTTTTATCGGTGCTTACGCTTTCAAAAATTTGAATTTGTTTTTCGATAAAGTTTTCGACATTCGTCTTAATTCCCGAATGTTGGTTTTTTGGAATAAAATCGATAAGGTTTTTGCCAACCATCTCTTTATGAGTAATACCATGCATAATTAATGCCGCGTGGTTTACA
Organism: Flavobacteriales bacterium; assembly: GCA_016763645.1. GTDB lineage: Bacteria > Bacteroidota > Bacteroidia > Flavobacteriales_G > NORP312 > NORP312. The sequence goes on along the minus strand of JAESTK010000099.1, from coordinate 17,443 downwards.
TCTATTATTGTTCCATCTAACGCTTCAATAAAAATTGGATCTGGCGATGAGTAGAATAACTGCTGATATTTATTAGAGAATTTCATTACGTTAATAAGACGTTTCGAAAGTAATAAATGTTCGGAACAGAAAAGCGAGGTTTGGTAATAAATCTCATGCATTTTCACGAAAGTAGCCCACCTATAGGTATTTATTTCGCTGAAATATTCATCAACAAAAAGGAGCGACTATCAGCTAAGTTGTTAAAGTATTAACAAGCTATTTCTTTAACAATTTTTCCAATTCTGCGATTTCATCACGTAAACGTGCAGCTTCCATAAAATCGAGTTGTTTGGCAGCTTTTTCCATTGCTTTGCGAGTGCGGTCAATAGATTTAGATAGTTCCTCAACCGACATGTACTGCACAACAGGGTCGGCAGCTAAGCTAAACGACTCATTTTCTATATATGCCGTTGGTCGCATTTTTTGCCCCGGAATAATGGCCGATTGTTTTAAAATATCTTCTTTGCTTTTATGAAGCGGAGTTGGCTCCATGCCATTTTCTTGGTTGTGTTTAATCTGTTTTTCTCTTCTCCTTTCTGTTTCTTCGATGGTGCGTTGCATAGAATCAGTAATTTTGTCGGCATACATAATTACTTTTCCATTAACGTTTCTTGCCGCTCTGCCTGCGGTTTGCGTCAACGAACGAGTAGAGCGTAAAAAGCCTTCTTTGTCAGCATCTAAAATAGCAACCAACGAAACTTCAGGCAAGTCTAAACCTTCTCGTAATAGATTTATTCCGATAAGAACATCAAATACCCCAAGTCGTAAATCGCGCATTATTTCAACCCGTTCAAGCGTATCTACATCGGAATGAATATAACGGCATTTAACATTAACATTTGCCATGTATTTTGCCAATTCTTCTGCCATTCGTTTGGTTAACGTTGTAACTAAAATGCGTTCGTTTTGCTCTATTCTTAGATGAATCTGTTCGAGTAAATCATCAATTTGATTAATACTTGGCTTAACCTCAATTATTGGATCCAATAACCCTGTTGGACGAATAATTTGGTCAATTAAAATACCTTCAGATTTCTCTAATTCGTAATCAGCAGGAGTAGCACTTAAGTAAATCGTTTGCCCTATCAAAGCTTCAAATTCTTCAAATTTTAGTGGTCGATTGTCCATTGCCGCAGGTAGTCTAAAACCATATTCCACTAGGTTCTCTTTTCTAGAACGATCCCCACCATACATGGCTTTTACTTGCGAAACGGTTACATGACTTTCATCAATAACCATTAAAAAATCATCAGGAAAATAGTCTATAAGGCAGAAAGGTCGAGTGCCAGGTTTTCTTCCGTCAAGGTAACGAGAATAATTTTCAATACCAGAACAGTAACCTAATTCGCGCATCATTTCTAGATCGTAATTTACACGGTCTTCGATGCGTTTTGCTTCGGTAGGTTTACCAATTTCCTTAAAGTATTCGACATGCTTTACCAAATCATCTTGAATACTGTGCATTGCATTTCGCAACGTTTCTTTAGTCGTTACATTTAGGTTAGCAGGGTAAACATTAACAGCATCAAACGTTTCTATGCGTTCATTGGTAAACGGATTAAATGATTCAATTTCTTCGATTTCGTCACCGAAAAAAATAATTCTAAAAGCGTAATCGGTATACGCCAAGCATATATCTACAGTATCGCCTTTAACTCTAAAACTTCCTCGTTCAAATTCGGCTTCGGTTCTCACATAAAGCGCATCAACAAATATGTGTAGTAGTTTGTTTCTGGTAATAATTTCACCAACTTTAATGGAAACGACACTTTCGCTGAACGATTCGGGATTTCCGATGCCATAAATGCAAGAGACAGATGAAATTACAATTACATCCCGTTTTCCAGATAGCAGAGCAGAAGTGGTGCTTAATCGGAGTTTCTCAATTTCCTTATTGATAGATAAATCTTTTTCGATGTATGTATCTGTAGTTGGTAAATAAGCTTCTGGCTGGTAATAATCGTAATATGAAACAAAATATTCAACAGCATTATCAGGAAAAAACTGTTTGAACTCGCCAAAAAGTTGTGCTGCCAAGGTTTTGTTGTGGCAAAGAATTAAGGTGGGGCGATTAACTTGATTAATTACATTAGCAATAGTAAAAGTTTTACCCGAACCTGTAACGCCTAGTAGTGTTTGCGCTTGTTGATTAGCGTTTAAACCTTCAATGAGTTGCTTGATAGCTTGAGGTTGGTCGCCAGTTGGTTTAAAGCTGGAAATAAGTTTAAAATCCATAAAACTGGATTTATTTATAGACTGTAATCTTGTTCCCTTCGAAATTGCAGTTCCACTTATCTCCAAAAATTCGCATTACGTACCGGTGATACATTCGTATTCTTTTAGTTGGAACTCCATCGGTAGTGTCTTCACCTTCTCCAGGTTCACCTGTAAATTCATAGGAACGAATATTGGGGTGCTGTGCTCTGAAAAACTGAACGACTTCAACAATTGTATTCATTACTCGGTAAACTTCGCCTTTGTTCGTGTTTACGTATTCTTCGCCTTCGTATTCTTCGTTAATTACACCAAAAACGATAGTAGCACACAATAAGTCATTTTGTTTTCTGCCAAACCGAACTTCATATTTTACCCCGCTGTCGGTAGTAAAATAGTATAAACCCGCTGATGGAATTGCCGGAGGAATTATTTTGTAGTTTTTTATCATTAGGATTTGGCTAAAGTAGAAATATTGTTTGGAGTATATACTTACTTTTGGGAAAAAATTACAGATGGCAAAATTTGCAAAATGGATAGGAGGAGGTTTAGCTTGGGCATTAACAGGAGGTTCTCCTATTGGCGCAATGATTGGTTTTGCCATAGGTTCAGCTATTGACAACGCAAGGGGTAATGTGAGTGGTGGCGGTGGACAGTCAGGAGGTCGGCATCAAACGCAATCGGGCGATTTCGGAGTGAGTCTTTTGATTTTAGCCGCTTCGGTGATGAAAGCTGACGGTAAAGTTCTGAAATCGGAATTGACTTACGTAAAGAATTTTTTCAATAAACAATTTGGCGCAGAAAAAACGACTGAGTTTATGCGAATTTTAAAAGGGGTGCTTGAGCAAGATGTAAATCTAAAAGAAGTTTGCCAACAAATTCGTTTTAATATGCAGCACCCAATGCGTTTGCAAATGCTTCACTTTTTGTTTGGAATCGCGAAGGCAGATAATAATGTTGATGCTGCCGAAGTTCATGTAATTCAGCAAATTGCTAGTTATTTGGGAATAAGTCGTAATGATTTCGAGTCGATAAAAGCGATGTTTTATAAAAGCGCAGATAGTGCATATAAAATTCTTGAGATTAAAGAAAACTGCACAGATACCGAAGTGAAAAAAGCATACAGAAAAATGGCAATAAAATATCATCCCGATAAGGTTTCGTCCGCAGGGGTCGAAGTGCAAAAAGCCGCAAAAGAGAAATTTTTAAAAGTACAAGAGGCGTACGAAACCATTAAGAGTAAAAGAGGAATGAGCTAATCTCTGCCATATTTTCAGTAAAAATTCATTGGTTTAATTGTTGACTATCTTTAGAGCAATGTCAACAACAAAAAGATATTCTAGCTTTCTTTTTCCAGCTCTATTTATCATTCTAATATGGGCCGTAAAATTTTATGAACTAAATTCAGGAATTAGGCTAAGTGAGTTTGGCTTAAAACCAAAAGACATAGAAGGGCTTCGTGGAATTTTACTTATGCCTTTTTTACATGGAGGTCCATTAACTTTTTCGAAAGAAGCATTTGATCATATCGCAGGAAATTCCATTCCATTGTTGTTTTTAGGAACAACTGTTTTCTTTTTTTATCGAGAAGTAGCAACTAAAGTCATTCTGTGGTCTTGGCTGATGACTGGCGTTTGGTTATGGGTAGCAGGGCAAACAGGTTCAAACCATATTGGTGCAAGTGGATTAGTTTATGCTCTAGCGAGTTTTACTTTTTTTAGCGGAATGTTGCGAAAACATTATCGCCTAATGGCAATTTCGCTTACCATTGTCTTTTTGTACGGAAGCATGATTTGGGGAATATTTCCGATTGAGCCAAATGTATCGTGGGAAGGTCATTTATTTGGCGCAATAGCGGGGGCTTTTCTTGCGTATTATTATCGTAAAATTGGACTGCAAAAACCTGTTTACGATTGGGAAAATGAAGAAGATGAATCAACAATTATCGAAAACGAATCGAGCAACGTTACAATTAATTACATTTACAAAGCAAACAACCAACAAGATTCTTCGATAGCAGACAATGAAAATAATAGTGACACATAACTTTCTTATTGCAATAGTTGTTGTGATGATGATGACCTCTTGTAAAACAATGTATCGAACCAATAAGGTAAACGCCCCTGTTTTTAAGAAAAAAGGTGAACTTCAAGCAGAACTTGTAACAGGGTCTAGTGGAATCGAAGTGCAAGGTGCGTATTCCTTAACAGAAAACTTTGCATTGATGATAGATGGAGTGTATGATAACTCTATGATGCGAAATATTGACACAGCATCGGGAACTAAAGATGGAAACAGCGAATACAATAACGTATTTATTGAGGGAGCAATTGGATATTACAAAACGTTTGGGCGAGATACCTCGAAAATGATTGCTTTGTATGTCGGAGGAGGAATAGGTGAAACAAAAGGGTATAGTGATATTTGGCAACCCGATTTTTTAAAATATAATTCTAAATATACCCGACTGTTTTGGCAACCAACTTATGGTGTATTTGTCAAACGAAACGTAGAAATCGCTACAGCCTTAAGGTTTAGCTTTATGAATTACCATAGTTTGTCTGTTAAAGACGACTTGGGTACTACCTACACAACTACTAGTTACGATTTCTTTATGGATCCAGTAATATCGATAAAAGGGGGCTACGAGCAATTTAAATTTCTTGTTCAACTAGGGGCTTCGTTGCCACTTAAAAAACAAGATTATTATTCATCTTCTCCGCTGATACTATCCTTCGGATTTCACCTCAATTTTACTCGGTATTGGGAAAAAGAGGATGACTATTTTGATGATTAATTCATTCGTTATTCTAAGTACTATTGTAAAGTGAAACAATCCCAAGCACTTGAAATATTAAAATCGGGTCAGAATGTATTTTTGACAGGCTCTGCTGGAACTGGAAAAACATACGTGCTTAACGAATATATCAGTTATTTAAAGGCAAGAAAAGTGCCTGTGGCCGTTACCGCATCAACTGGAATTGCTGCAACTCACATGAACGGAATGACCATTCACTCGTGGAGCGGTATCGGAATTAAGGACGTTATTACGAGTTCTAATTTGGCTTCGATGAAATCGAAGAAATACCTAAAAGAACATCTCGAAAAAGTACAAGTGTTGATTATCGATGAAATTTCGATGCTTCATTTAAATCAGCTAAATGCTGTAAACACAGTTCTAAAATATTTTAAGAATAACGAAAGCGCATTTGGTGGAATCCAAGTTGTTTTTTCTGGAGATTTTTTCCAATTACCACCAATTGGTTACGAGCCAATCGGGCAACGTTTTGCATTTATGTCTCCGGCTTGGGTTGAATCAGAGCTATCAGTTTGTTACTTAACCGAGCAATATAGACAAGATGATAACGATTTAAACGAAATTTTGAATCAGGTCAGATCAGCTTCTTTATCTAATAATTCGAAAAAACTCTTGAGGGATGCTCAACATACTGAATTGAATAATAATGTAACCCCCACAAAATTATACACTCATAACATTGATGTAGATAGAATTAACATCGAACATCTCGATTCCTTAAAACAAAAAACCAAGAAGTTTAAGGCAACCACAAAGGGAAACCCTAAGATTTTAGAAGTGTTTAAAAAATCTGTTCAGGCTGCAGAATTGATTGAGGTAAAGATCGGTGCGAAAGTAATGTTTGTTAAAAATAACCCCGAAGCAGGTTATATTAATGGTTCATTAGGTGAGGTAATCGATTATTCCGATGTTGGGTTTCCTGTAGTAAAACTGCTCAACGGAAAGGTAATTATCGCTAATCAAGATACTTGGTCGGTAGAGGATGATGGAGGTAAGGCTCTGGCAACTTACAATCAAGTTCCATTACGGTTGGCATGGGCTATTACAGTTCATAAAAGTCAAGGCATGACACTTGATTCGGCTGAAATTGATTTGAGTAAAACCTTTGAAAGAGGACAGGGCTATGTTGCTTTATCGAGGTTAAAAAATCTAGCAAACTTGAAGTTACTTGGCTTTAATGATACAGCATTACGGGTAGATGCTTTAGCCTTAAAAGCAGATAAACGCTTTCAAGAACTGTCTGCAACTGCCGAGAAAGAATATTCAGATTCTAAAGAGTTAACTCGCCAAGCCAAAAGTTTTGTTGAGTATTGCGGAGGAATTACCGACCCAAGCGAAATTGAGAAGCACGAGAAAAAGAGAAAAGACAAGGTTAGTAAAAAATCGACCTACGACATCACGAAAGAATATGTAGAAAAAGGACTAAGTATTAGCGAAATATCTCTTGATAGAGGAATGGCATCAAGTACAATTATAACCCATTTAATCAAACTTCATAGCCAGTACCCTGATTTGGATTTAAAGCGATTTAAACCAAAAGAAGAACAAATTAAGAAGGTAAAGCCGATTTATAAAAAATTGCTTAAAACATTAAAAGAAGGTGAACCATTGCGATTGTCACCAATTTTTAAAGAATTAAAAGGTGAATATAGTTTCGAAGAAATTAAACTGACATTGTTATTCTTATAATGAATTTCCCCTTTGGAGAAAGGGGTTGGTGGAATTGAGAATAATAAATCAAGGTTTCTGAGTCCCATTATTATACCAGAGATGACATGTATATTTGAAAAATGAACTTCCCAATTGAATACGATGAACCGCTTTTTCGCCCACCAAGCGAGGCGAGGTCTTTAATAATCCAAATAACGTTAGGCTGTAGTTGGAACAAGTGCTCATTTTGTGAAATGTACACATCAAAGCAATTTACGGCTAGAAAAGAAGAGGCTATTTTTACCGATATAGAAGCTTTTGCACCCCATACTGCGCAAATAAAAAGAGTGTTTTTGGCAGATGGAGACCCCTTGGTTTTATCTAACGATAGACTGATACGTATTCTAAATAAAGTTACTGAAACGTTCCCGAACTTGAATAGAATTTCAACTTATGCTTCGCCAAGTAATTTGAAACGAAAGTCAGATGAAGAACTTAGAGCCTTAAAAAATGCTGGTTTAACCTTGTTATATGTTGGAATAGAATCGGGAGATAGCGAAGTGTTAGAATGCATCCAAAAAGGGGAAACATTCGAAACGACTATTGAGGGCTTAAACAAATCGAAAACAGCAGGAATGCATAGTTCCGTAATGTTGATTAACGGTGTAGGAGGGAAGTTGCTTTCGAAACAGCATGCTATTAACTCTGCTAAAGTATTGAATGCAACACAACCGAAATATGCATCAACACTGGTGTTAACGGCCCATAAAGGAATGCCACATTATAAAGATAGATACAAAGGCGAATTTATTGAATTAGAAAAAAAGGAGCTTTTCGAAGAAATGAAACTCTTTATGGAACACCTCGAATTAACCGAAACTATTTTTCGAAGCGACCATGCCTCAAATCATCTAATTCTAAAAGGTATTTTAGGGAAAGACAAACAAAAAATGCTCGACCAAATAGATGTTGCTATTCAATATTCTGAGCAATACTCGAATGTTGGTGGAGGTTATTGACATGAAACAACAATTTTTTAAAATAATAGCGGTAGTTAATAAAGTTTTGTTGCCTAGTTTTACTAAACAAAAGCTGGATTTAGCTAAAATATCCAAATTTCAATTAGCTGTTTTTGGCTGGCGGTTATATGTTACTAAACAAGCGCTAGGATAGCAACGGCAAATATTAGTTTCTTGTCTTGGTTAAGTCATTTGTATTTGAATTAAATCTATTTTTTTGTAAAAACATGTTTCGATATCTCGCATTATTTCCGTCTGTAAATATTTTTGCTCAGGAAGAAATGTACGATATCTGCCCAATTAAAAATTCGGAAGAAGTACCAAGTGCTGTTGTTTACGAGAAAAGTGGTACCGAAATCGATTTGAAACCCCATATCGGTAAGCGCCCTGTCGTAGTTGTGTTTTACCGTGGCGGTTGATGTCCGTACTGCACAAGGTATTTATCAGCCTTAAACGATGTTAAGTCTCAAGCCTATAGACCTAGTTATGAGTTAATTGCAACAACTCCAGACGATTTTGTAAACCTAGATAGTTCTATTTCTAACGCAGGAAAGATAGATTACACCTTGTTTTCCGATAAAAGTATAAATGCCATTAACGCCTTTGGAATTGGGTGGGAAATCAATGATGAACTTTATATCAAATACCGAGACGATTACAAAATGGATACCGAGTGGTGGACGGGTTCAAAACATCATACACTTCCTGTGTGCCTGCCGTTTTTATAATAAATGAAGGCATAATTAAGTACCAACACGTAAATCCTGATTACTCAGAGAGACTTTCGCCAAAGGTGTTGTTAAGTATGTTAAAAAGCAATTAGCTATTCAACATTACAGGCATAACCAACATTAATAAATCCTCATTTTTGTTGTCAGTCTCGCCTGGCAATAAAATACCAGCTCTATTTGGGGCAGACATTTCTAAAATTACGTTGTCTGTTTGTAAATTGCTCAACATTTCTAATAGAAAACGAGAGTTGAAACCAATCTCGATGTCATCGCCAGAATAACTACACGTTAAGCGTTCCGTAGCTTCATTTGCAAAATCTAAATCTTCGGCAGAAAGGTTTAATTCGCTTCCAGCTATTTTTAAACGAACTTGATGCGTTGTTTTATTACTAAAAATTGAAATTCGTTTAATTGAATTTAAAAAAGATAATCTATCGATAGATAATTGATTTGGATTTTCTTTAGGAATAACTGCATCGTAGTTCGGGTATTTCCCATCGATCAAACGGCAAACTAGCTCAATGTTATCAAATTTGAAGAATGCATTAGCATCATTATATTCGAACTTAACTTTCTCATCAGAGCCTGTTAAAAGACTTTTTAGCAAGTTTAAGGGCTTTTTTGGAAGAATTAAATCAGCCGATTTTTTAGTTTTTGCATCTTTTCTTGTGTAACGAACCAATTTATGCGCGTCAGTTGCCACAAAGGTTAGTCCACTAGATGTCATTTGGAATAGTACACCAGACATAACAGGTCTTAATTCATCATTACCTGCCGCGAATAAGGTTTTGTCAATTGCATTGAAAATAATGGAGCTATCTAGATCTAAAGTAGCCGCTGAATCAACAGAAGGTATCTTAGGAAACTCATCTCCATTTTGTCCTGATAATTTGTACTTACCATTATCCGAAGCGATTTCGATACCGAATGTTTTCTCGTCAACAGTAAACGTTAAAGGAACTTCTGCAAACGTTTTTAGGGTATCTAACAACAACTTAGCAGGAATTGCGATTGATCCATTTTTGTCTGCCTTGGTTAGTTTAACTGACGTGGTTATTGTAGTTTCTAAATCTGATGCCGAAATTTTTAGCTCTTGCTTATTGATGGTGAACAAAAAATTATCGAGAATAGGTAACGTATTGCTACTGTTTAAAACACCTGCGATAGATTGAATTTGCTTTAATAAATCGGAACTAGATACAATAAAATTCATGTTGCTTTATTTAAAATAAGGGTAGCAAATATAGTTTTTTGCTAACAAAATTTAGGATAATAAAGCACTAGTTTATTAACATAACTATGGCTGCTGAAAATCAGATAATTTGCGTTGCAAGTTATCGAATAAAAAATGTTGAATAACTACAAAATCTTCGCCATCAACAGAAGCATAAAATCGTTCTAAGTCAAAATATATTTTATTGCCCTCTAGGTCCGTTGCATCTTCATGAGCTGGTTTAAGGTATGTGGTGCAAACTTTTACGTTTCCTAATTTATCTGTAACGGAATAAATTTGTTGTGGGGTAGTTTCTTTTATTCCAGCAATATATATGTCCGTTTTTGTCTCTTCAAAGCCCTCATAATGAATGTTTTGAAACCGAGCAATATATTCTAATAAAGCAAGCGTGTCGTATCTTTCAATTTCAAAATTCTTGGTAATATCAAGTACTGAAAATTGGTTATTCCCTAAATCAGTTATTTCAAAAGATTCTGTTGGGTCTTGAGGGTATTCTACTCTAATTTTAGCAATTTCACCATACTGGTACCTAAAAATAGCTCTATCTTTCCATTCGTTAATGCTAGTAAAATAGCGCGGGGTAAGAAAGCCGTACATGCCAGAAACATGAGTTAAGTGGGGTGTAGATGACCCCTTTAATAGCATTTTAGTTCCTGTATGGTCTTGACTCGCCCCACCAACATAATAGACTTTCATTGGGCTATCAGAATCGGTATAAATTTCTACTTTAATCCCAGCGCTGGCAATTTGCTTTAGAGTTGTTTCATAAGCCGCTTTATTAATGGGTGTTTTAATTTGAACTCTCGCAATAGCATCAAGCAGATTGTTTATACCGTCTTGGCGAGCAATAAAATCGCTGTTTACCGTCCATTGTCTTTCACTTTTTCGCTCCAATAATATTTGATTGCCTCGTTTGTCAGCTAAAAATATTTTTGTGATTGCAGAAGTGTCTTTTACTGCGTAATCGGTTAGCTCTGGTTTTAATGTAGAACCAGAATTGGTAATGTAAAAGTAGGTTGCTGCCCCTCCCAGAAGAAGCAATACTAATATGGGTAATAAGTTCTTTTTCATCGATTAATTATTTAGTAAATTTTCTTCGTCTGATAAAAAATTGAATAAATCCGAACAGGGCGATAAGTAAAACTGGAATTACAGTATTTACTAGTTGCCATTTTTGTCGTTCAGCATCTACTTTTTGTTTGTTCAATAAGCGTATTTTAAACTCTTTACTTCTCGCTTCGATTAAACCAGAATCGTCTAACATATAGTTAAGGCTGTTGAGAATAAAGTCTTTATTGCCATATGTCCTATTGGTATAAATGTCGTAACCAAGGGGCTTAATTGTTCCTCTTGCCTCGTTTACAGCATTTTTGATAATGTCGCCATCTCCTACAATAATTATTTTATTATCAACGCTAGTGTCTTTGTATTTGAATTCTTTATTGCCCGTAAATTCTTCAGTGAGCCGGTTTTTATAATTTGACTGAAATTTTCCTTCCAACAAAACAGCGATTGGTATATGTTTTTTGATGTATTGTCTTTCGTCTGGTGGAAAGCGTAACATATTTAAACTAATTCGTGTCGGAGTTGCAGCTAATTTACTTCTGTCTGATGAAGTTAAAAGAATCGTTTTTTTAATTCCTTTTCCGCCAACGGTGTCAACGCTGTTTACAAATTCTGTTTTAAGCGCGTCTAGATTGTTAACAATAGGATGATTCGGGTGGTCCATTATCAAAGGAAAGTAAAACCAAGGAAATAATTCTTGTTTTGGCTGGTTGCCTTCGTAGCCAGTAACGACCGGTATTGGTAGCGACTGCAGGTCCAGCACTAAGTTAGTGTTTACCCGACAACCATATCTAAAAAGCATATCTTCAAGGTTTAGCGAAATAGGTAAGCCGATAGAGGTACTGTTTTTTTGTAAGCTATCCATCGAGGCAAAAACATGGTCGAGCAGCCACATGGTTTTACCTCCATTCATTATAAATTGGTCGATAATATATTTATCTTTTTCGCTAAAAGCGGTGTCGGGTTTGGCTATAATTACGGCATCATATTCTTCTAAACTAACTAGTTTTCCACCAAGTTTGGCTCGGTCAACAGTGTAAAACTCGTCTAATGTTTTAGCAATATCAGCTAAATGCATATCATCTAACTCCCCGTGTCCTTCTAAAAATGCTATTTTTTGCCGTTTCGTTCGAACCAATTTCTTGATGGTACTTGCAATTTCATATTCTAACTGTTGGATAGAATTATTGAGCATTACTTCTGGCGAAGAACCCATTTGGCTTTTTAGTATTTGTAAAGGAATTTCCTTACCTTGATAAGTGAAAATTGCTCCTGGAAAAATGATTTGCTCCGATTGAATATCTCCATCTGCGGAGCGTAAATTACTGTATTGAATTCCCTTATCGGATAGCTCTTGATAAATCGCATTACGGACATCCTTATCAGGGCTTTCTGAGGGGTTAATGAATATATAGTCCAACTGCCCATTGGAGTATGCTCTTATTTCGTCAAGGGTTTCTTTGGTGGCATTTCTGAGTCTTAAAAAGTTAGCAGGTAAATCTCCCTCCAAATATATTTTGATATAAACGTTATCCTCTAACTCGCCAACTAACTCTTTGGTAGCGCTAGATAAGGAATAGCGCTTTTCTGAGGTAAGGTCGAAGCGGTTAAAAACAAAAGAGCCAACATAATTCATTAGAATTACGATAATCAACGCAACGGATAAACCAATAAGGTCGGTTCTTTTATTTCGTTGTTGTTGACTTACCATTTTCTACTTTCTAAAACAGTTTTGGTAAACAGAAGAAATACAGCCACTAGGCTTACAAAGTAAATTGTATCACGTGTGTCAATTACTCCACGGCTCATCGAAATATAATGTTCGTTAATGCCCAAATTGAGAATGAAACTATCTATACCGCCTAAAAACCCTAATGAACTAATCGATTCGAAGCCGATAAAACAAAAAAACGAAAGAAATACTGCCAATATAAATGATACAATTTGGCTTTCGGTAACAGCCGAAGCAAACAATCCAATAGAAACGAAACCAGCCGATAAAAATATAAGCCCGATATACGAGCCCCACATTCCGCCCGTGTCCATATTATCTACTGGGCTACCTAATTGACTTACAGAATAGAAATAGATTAACGAAGGAAGAAGAGAGAATAAAACCAATAGAAAACCAGCAAAATATTTCGCTAAAATTATTCCCCAATCGCTTATTGGTTTTGTCAGTAATAATTCGATTGTTCCTGTTCGTTTTTCTTCAGAAAACATACGCATGGTAATAGCCGGAGCCAGAAACATAAATACCCAAGGAGCAATAACAAAAAGTGTATCGATGTTGGCATATCCGGAATCTAGTACATTAAATTCTCCTGGAAAAACCCACATAAACAAGCCGATAGTGGTAATAAAAACCACCATAACAATGTACCCAATTAGGGAGCTTAAAAAACTGCTTATTTCTTTCCTTAATAGTGTAAACATAACTCGTTTTGAGCGCTCTGCAAGAACGAGGCAAATGTATTGAAATTACACACCTAGAGTTGCAGTACTTATTCAGTTATTAACGAAATGCTGTTTATTGGTTGTTTTGATTTATTAAGCGGTCACATCTCAGTGTAGATCGGAGTACATTATGAGAAATGAGTTCTCTATATTTGCCTTTGATTTATTCATTAAACGAATGGGGCGAATTTTAGCAATTGATTATGGAACTAAACGAGTTGGGCTTGCTGTAACCGATTCGCTTCAAATTATAGCCAGTGCGTTAGATACGGTTCATAAAACCGAAGTGTTAAATTATTTGGTAAACTATTGTGCTAAAGAAGATGTTGATACCATAGTAGTGGGGGAGCCAAAGAAATTAAATAATGAATCTGCGGATATAGAGCAACACATAAAAGGATTTATAAGAAGTTTAAAGAAGCACATCCCTAGTATTAAAATAGAAAGGGAAGACGAGCGCTTCACCTCTAAAATTGCTTTTCAATCGATGATTGATTCAGGGTTGAAGAAGAAAAAAAGAAGTCAAAAAGAAATAGTGGACCAAGTGAGCGCAACGTTAATTTTACAGTCGTATTTAGAACATAAGCACTTTAAATAACTAATTTTGGGCTTTCTCAATTAGAATGAAAAGATGATTTTACCAGTAGTAGCTTATGGGGATCCAGTGTTAAAGCTCGAATGTGATGAGATTGATTCAGCGTATTCAGACTTGAACAAACTCATCGAAAACATGTTCGAAACCATGTATCAAGCTGCTGGAGTTGGTTTGGCGGCTCCTCAAGTAGGTAAATCAATTCGATTATTTATTGTTGACGCAGCGCCATTTGCTGAAGATGATGAAGAAAACGAATACCCTGAAGCTAAAGATTTTAAACGTATTTTTATCAATCCTGAAATTATTGAAGAAAAAGGTGAAGAATGGGGGTTTGAAGAGGGCTGTTTGAGTATTCCGAATATCAGGGAAGAAGTATTTCGTCAACCTGAAATTCGTATTGAATACTATGATGAGAATTTTAAATTAAAGAAAGAAAAATTGAATGGTATTGCGGCCAGAATCGTTCAACATGAATACGATCATATTGAAGGAGTTTTATTTACCGACCATTTAAGCCCTTTGAAAAGAAGGTTGTTAAAACGAAAATTGATGGAAATATCGAAAGGCATTACATCAGCAAAATATAAAATGAGATTTCCGAATACAAGTAAAAAAAGATAAGATGAAAAGAATAATAGGAGTAGTAATTTGTGCAGTAATTATAGTTTCGTGCGGAGAGGGAAAAGAAGAAAAAGGCAAAAATAAAGGTGAAAATTTCGACAAAATTGAATTATCAAAACAAATAGAAGAGTTAGAATCGGTATTAATTTCAGCAAAAAACAATGCATTAAATTTGGGTACCGCGCAAGAAGTAATAGTTGCCTATAAAGAATACGCAAAACAGCTTCCGTTAGATATAATGACTCCCGAATATTTATTTAAAGCAGCCGATGTTGAAATGGGGTTGCAGCATTACGGAAAAGCCGAGGTGCTTTACAATAGAGTTTATGACAATTATCACAACTACAAAAATCGTGTAATGTGCTTGTATTTAACTGCTTTTATAAATGACAATCACTTAAACCAAAAAGGAAAAGCTCAACAAATATATGAGAAGGTAATTGAGCGTCATCCAGACGACAAGCTGGCCCAAGATGCTATTGCTTCGCTCGATTTATTAACACTTTCTGACTCAGAGTTAATCGAGTTTTTGAAGAATAAAAACAAAGGGCAGGTCGATTCGTTGAATTAGCCACAATTAACATAATTCCAATCTGTAACTTATCGATAATAAATTAACATTTGTCGAAAGCTGACTATTTCCCAATAACATTTCGAGTTATTGAAATAAGTGAGTTAATATTTTTCGTATATTTATTTTCTTGAAACTAAATCTTGAAACTAAATTTTAGCAATGCCAGAAGCTATAATTGAAAGGGTAAAAGTGAGCAAACCAACAATAGATAAGCAAATTCTTTCAAAAGCGTTTACACACATGTGTACTGCAAAGGCGTTGACGGAATTGTATGAAGCTAACCAAAAAGTAACTTCAAAATATGTTCACGCAACCTCTAGAGGGCATGAGGCAATTCAAATTGCAGTCGGAATGCAGCTATTACCTCAAGATTACCTTTCTGCTTACTATAGAGACGATTCCATCCTATTAAGTATAGGAATGACACCTTATGAGTTAATGTTACAATTATTAGCCAAGCGTGACGACCCTTTTTCTGGAGGGAGAACCTATTATAGTCATCCGAGCTTGAATAGAGATGATATGCCTAAAATTCCTCACCAGTCATCAGCAACTGGAATGCAGGCAATCCCATCAACAGGTATAGCGATGGGGATTCAATACAAAGAATTACAAGGTATTGATGATAAGTTGATAAAAGAAAAACCAGTAGTTGTTTGCTCGTTGGGAGATGCTTGTATTACAGAAGGTGAAGTATCTGAAGCCTTTCAAATGGCTGTTTTAAAGAAACTGCCAATACTATATTTGGTTCAAGACAACGAATGGGATATTTCTGCTCATGCAGATGAAATACGAGCACAAGACGCTACCCATTACGCAAAAGGATTTAAAGGGTTGGAAGTAAAAACGATTGACGGAACAGATTTCGACACTTGTTACAATACGCTAAAAGAAGTTTTGGGTATAATTAGGAAAGAACGAAGACCGTTTTTAATTCACGCTAAAGTCCCCTTGTTAAATCACCATACTTCAGGAGTGCGAATGGAGTGGTATCGAGATGATTTAGATGAGGCGAAGACGAAAGATCCTTTTCCGAAAATTTGGAAACTCCTCATAGAAAACGGATTTACCGAAAATGAATTAAAAAAAATAGAAAAAGAGTCAATAAACGTGGTCGGTTTAGATTACAAAAGAGCCGTTGATGCTGAAGACCCTCGTCCTGAAGATTTGTTAGATTACTGCTACGCACCAACTACCGTTACTGAAGAGTTGGGTGAGCGAGAGCCAAAAGGAAAGGATGCTACTGTAATGGTAGATAGCGCTTTGTTTGCCGTTCAGGAGTTGATGGAAGAGCATAAAGAGTGCTTGTTGTACGGGCAAGATGTTGGCGGAAGGTTAGGAGGTGTTTTTCGTGAAGCAGCAACACTTGCTGGTAAATTTGGAGACGACAGAGTTTTTAATACCCCAATTCAGGAGGCGTTCATCGTGGGCAGTACTGTTGGAATGTCGGTGGTTGGACTGAAGCCAATTGTAGAAGTTCAGTTCGCAGACTATATTTGGCCCGGTTTAAATCAGCTGTTTACCGAGGTTTCAAGGTCATATTATCTATCGAATGGGAAGTGGGCAACAAGTATGATACTCAGAGTGCCAATTGGTGCCTATGGAAGTGGTGGACCATACCATTCTTCAAGTGTAGAATCTGTGGTTACTAATATTCGCGGAATAAAAGTAGCCTACCCGTCTAATGGTGCAGATTTAAAAGGGTTGATGAAGTCGGCTTACTATGACCCAAATCCTGTTGTGATGTTAGAACACAAAGGGTTGTATTGGTCTAAAATTAAAGGTACTGAAGATGCTAAAACTGTTGAGCCAGATAAAGATTATATTATCCCGTTTGGAAAAGGAAGAATTGCTTTAGAAGCGAATGTTAATAATATAGACAAAGGCGATTCGGTTTGTATAATCACGTATGGAATGGGGGTGCATTGGTCAAAAAATGCAGCCAAAAATCATCTTGGGCAGGTTGAAATTATCGATTTAAGAACGTTGCTTCCATGGGACGAAACCTTGGTTTTCGAACGAGTTAAAGCACATGGAAAATGCATTGTTGTAACTGAAGAGCCTATAGATAACACTTATGCTCAGGGTTTGGCAGGTAAAATATCTAAAAACTGTTTCGAGTATTTAGATGCTCCTGTAGAAGTTGTCGGCTCTTTAACAACGCCAGCAATTCCATTAAACTCTGTCCTTGAGTCCGCTTTGTTGCCAAATGCAAATAAAGTAGCTAAAGCTATTGGCGCGATTCTGAGCTATTAACCTGAGTTCGATTTTTAACTAGCTTGTTTTTAGTAAATTATCATTTATCAATCCCACTCACTTGCTTTTCTAAGAACCTGTTCATAATCTTTTAGACGAAAGAAATACACAAAGGTTGGTTAACATTTATGGCTTGTGCTGTGAATTCACTACAGTAAAAAAAGGTG
>JAESTK010000098.1 GCA_016763645.1 Flavobacteriales bacterium | reverse complement strand
TTTGTTAAAAGTTTTGGGTGAGGTGTAGATAACGAATTTCGGTTTTTGACCCTTCGGTCAAAATGAAACGAGCGAAATACCTCGATGGCTCTGCCTCGAGGATAGTTCGTTTCAAGAAATTCTTTAATTTGCGCACTTTTCGACAAACCCCTTTGTCTCATTAGTTGGATAATTGTAAATTCGCAAAAATTCCAATAACAATGGAAAAAGTACATTTAAAAGATAAAAGTTTTAGAACCAATATTTTAGCTGAAGCTATTCAAGAAAAGGTACTAAATGTTTCTTCGAAAATTAATGAAGACTATTCCGATAAAAACCCCGTGTTTGTTGTTGTGCTAAACGGAGCCTTTATGTTTGCTTCAGATTTACTTAAAAAAGTAAACGTTAATTGCGAAATAGCGTTTGTAAAACTTGCCTCATATAGCGGAACTAAATCTACAGGAAGCGTAAAATCATTAATCGGTTTAAATCAAAACATTAACGGACGAGACGTTGTAATTATTGAAGACATTGTTGATACTGGCGAAACGATTGTTGCCTTATTGGACCAATTGGGGCGTCAAAACCCGACAAGTATAAAAATAGCTACATTATTATTTAAACCAAAATCATACACCAAAGATATTCCTATCGATTACGTTGCTATGGAAGTTGGTAACGATTTTTTGGTTGGGTATGGCTTAGATTACGATGGTTTAGGGCGAAATTTAGAAGATATTTATATTGTTGAAGAATAAACACAAACAGCTATGTTAAACATTGTATTATTTGGTCCTCCTGGAGCCGGAAAAGGAACTCAGTCAGCAAAATTGGTTGAGAAATACGGTTTGGTTCATATCTCTACGGGAGATGTTTTTAGGGCGTTAGATCCTCAATCGGACTTAGCAAAACTAGCAAAGGGTTATTCTGACAAAGGTGATTTAGTGCCCGATGATGTTACCATTAAAATTTTAGAGTCAGAAGTATCAAAACATCCGAATGCAAAAGGTGTAATTTATGATGGATTTCCTAGGACAACAGCTCAAGCGGAAGCTCTTGATCGTTTCTTACTAAACAAAGGAACAAGCGTAACGATGATGTTGTCTTTGGTTGTTGAGGAAGATGAACTTAAACAAAGGTTGCTTTCTCGGGCCGAAGTTTCTGGCAGAAAAGACGATGCCGATGTCAATATTATTCAAAACAGAATTGAGAACTACAATAAAGACACTGCACCTGTCGCTACTTTTTATAAAGCACAAAGCAAGCTAACCGAAATTGCTGGAGTAGGCTCTATTGATGAAATTTTCGATAACCTTTGTAGTTCTATCAACCAGTTACAAGATTAAAATTTAAACTATAGATTTTGAATATGAGTGAAGATACTAAGCGCTATCAACCAAAAATTATGAATTAAATTTATGGCTTCGTCTAACTTTGTAGATTACGTAAAAATTAACTGTAAATCAGGAAACGGTGGCGCTGGTTCTGCCCATATGCGTAGAGAAAAATTTGTTCCCAAAGGTGGGCCAGATGGTGGTGATGGCGGCCGAGGAGGTCATGTTATTTTAAGAGGAAATAAACAATTGTGGACACTTCTTAATTTAAAATACCGCAAGCACGTAAAAGCCGATCATGGAGTAAACGGAAGCAAGCAAAAAAGCACTGGAGCCGATGGCAAAGATGTAATTTTAGATGTGCCCTTAGGGACAATTATTCGAGATGCAGATACTGGAGAACAACTTTTTGAAATTAACCACGATGGTGAAGAAAAGATACTAGTAAAAGGCGGTCGCGGAGGGCTAGGTAACTGGCATTTTAGAACATCAACGCTTCAGACACCTCGATACGCACAACCGGGCGAAGAAGGAAGTGAAGGATGGAAAATACTCGAGCTAAAAATTTTAGCTGATATTGGATTAGTAGGCTTTCCCAATGCAGGGAAATCGACTCTACTTTCGGTGGTAAGTGCCGCTAAACCAGAAATAGCAGATTATGCTTTTACTACCTTAACTCCAAATTTGGGAATTGTATCGTATCGAGGTCATCGCTCGTTTGTAATGGCAGATATTCCTGGAATTATCGAGGGAGCTGCAGATGGAAAGGGGCTTGGACTGCGATTTTTAAG
This sequence comes from Flavobacteriales bacterium, assembly GCA_016763645.1. GTDB lineage: Bacteria > Bacteroidota > Bacteroidia > Flavobacteriales_G > NORP312 > NORP312. The sequence continues at coordinate 5,375 of JAESTK010000098.1, read as the reverse complement.
ACACATAGAGCGTAACTCTGCGTTGCTTTTTATGGTTCCAGCTGATGCGGACGACATTAAAAAAGAATATGAAATTTTATTAGGCGAGTTGGAAAAATTCAACCCCGAATTACTTGATAAACAAAGAATTTTAGCCATTTCTAAAATGGATATGTTAGATGAAGAATTAATTGCGGAAATTACCCCCACTTTACCAGACATCCCCCATATATTCATCTCATCTATGGCTAATCAAGGGATAACCGAATTGAAAGATCTCATTTGGAAACAGTTGAATAAAGATTAATGCTCGAATGGCTGGAGTATATCGATAGAGATTTTTTCTTATTTTTTAACGGGTTTCATAATTCCTTCTTTGATAATTTAATGCCATGGTTATCTGGTAATATTCTTTGGCTACCTTTTTACGGCTGGTTAATTTACACATTGTTTAAAAAATTTACCACGAAGAAATTTGTTTGGTCGCTTGTCGCGATAATTTTATGCGTTGCGTTAACCGATTTAATCTCTTTTAACGTATTAAAAGAAACAATACAGCGTTATAGGCCTTGTCATAATTTAGAAATTTCGAACCTTATTCATGTAGTAGGAAATTGTGGCGGTTTGCACAGTTTCGTTTCTTCTCATGCCTCCAATGTATTTGGAATAGCTATGCTTCTTTCGTTTTTAATTAAAGATAAAAGTACCTCGTTTCAGTTGTTTACATGGGCTACAATAGTCGGATACTCTAGAATATATTTAGGAGTTCATTATCCTGCAGATGTTCTAGGAGGCGGGGTGCTCGGTGTAGCAGTTGGTTTTATTGTTTATCGTGGGTTTGTTAAATTTGCGCCTAATGAATAGTTGGTTAGCTATATTTATTGGAGGTGGAGCTGGAAGCCTTTTACGTTATGGAATTTCTTGCGTAGTAATTAAGTTCGGACAAAATAACTTTCCTTTTGCAACATTGTTTTCTAACTTATTTAGCTGTCTAATTTTAGGAATAACATTAGCCATTGTGCTGCCTAAAATGGAAGGTAACGATTGGCTAAAACCATTGATCATAATTGGATTTTGCGGTGGTTTTAGCACTTTTTCAACATTTAGTTTAGAGACCTTGCAATTAATTAAAACAGGAAATCTTGTTTTCGCTGGAATAAATGTTGCGGTGAGTATCTTGCTTTGCATAGGAGTACTTTCATTAATCGTAAAAAATGGATAGGATTAAATTAATATTATTAGGGTTAATAATGATGGCATGTGGAATTTCCACAGCCCAAAAACCAAAATTAGTGGTGGGAATTGTAGTTGACCAAATGCGATATGATTACCTCACTTTATATTGGAATAAATTCGAAGAAGGTGGTTTTAAACGCTTGGTTAATGAAGGTTATAATTGTAAAAACATGCACTACAATTTCGTGCCAACATACACAGGACCTGGACACGCGGCAATTTATACGGGTACAACGCCTGCTACCAACGGTATTATTTCAAACAATTGGTACGATATCGTATCCGAAAAAGTGATTTATTGTGTTGACGATAGTACTCAAACAACTGTTGGAAGCGAATCTGTAAATGGAAAAAAATCCTCGCATTTAAACTTAACAACCACATTTACAGATGAGTTAAAATTGAGTAACAAATACTCGAAAGTGATTTCGATATCACTAAAAGATAGAGGAGCTGTTTTGCCCGCTGGGCATTTTCCTGATGGTGCTTTTTGGTTTGACAACGAAACAGGAAATTGGATTTCGAGCACAGCATTTGTTTCTGAACTGCCAAAATGGGTTGTAGATTATAACGCAACCAACCGAACCAAAGAATTTCTTTCTAACCAATGGACAACGCTGTTAGAAATAGATAAGTACAACGAAAGTGATTCAGATTTAAACAACTACGAGAGCGCGCTTGATGGAGAAGAAAAACCGATTTTCCCTCACGACTTAAAAGCATTATTTACTGGTCAGAATTGGGATTTGATAAAATATACTCCTTTTGGGAATACAATTACCCGAGAATTGGCAATAGCAGCAATTAAAGCAGAACAATTAGGAAAAGATGATAACTCGGATATTTTGGCGGTAAGTTTTTCGGCCACCGATTATGTTGGGCATCGGTTTGGTCCGCAATCTATCGAACATCAAGACACCTATTTGAGGTTGGATAAGGATATTGCCGCTTTACTCGCTGAGCTTGATAAACAAGTGGGAAAAGAGAACTATGTTGTATTTTTAACTGCTGACCATGGTGCAGTTCGTGTTCCAAATTTACTGATAGACAACAATATTCCTGCAGGTTATTTTAATTCTGAAGAAGTTCTTCAAAACGCTAGCTTGTATTTATCTAAAATTCACGGAAAAGGCAACTGGATTGATGCTTTTAGTAATTATCAGTTCTTTTTGAATATAGATTTATTGCAAGAAAGTGATGTTAATATAGGCCAAGTTGAAAAAGAATTGGTTCAATTTTCAATGTCTCTTGAAGGTGTTTCTAATGCCTACACTTCTAATGATTTAAGAACAGGCAAGGGAGGCAAACCAATGTCTTTAATTCAATTAGGATATAACCAAAAACGGTCGGGTCATGTTGCAGTTGCTTTAGCACCAGGTTGGATTTCGTACGGGCCAACGGGTACAACACACGGGTCTCCATATACATATGATACCCACGTGCCCATGCTTTGGTATGGTGCTGATATTCTAAAAGGAAGCACAGCTCGCGAAATGTACATTACCGATATTGCCTCAACAATAGGGATTCTATTAGATATTTCTTTCCCAAATGGGAATATGGGAAAACCTATTTTAGAGGTTGTGGAGTAGTTTATTGGTTCTATTAAGAACGAAATCTAAAATTTCAGCAAACCATAAGACCGTTGCAGGGGAAATAGCCGCAATAAATTGAAGAATATGTTCCTATAACTAGCTATTTGTTAGTTAATTATACCTATGTTTAGAGCATGAAAATGACAAAAGATTCTACATTAGCCGACAGCGTCTGTGACACAAGAACAAGGAAGATAAAACAAACTTTTTTCACCCAAATCAATACACTTTTGGGTTGGGATAAGCTGAGTTTAATAATAGACGGGTGCACGACAAATTGCACATTAGTAGGTTGGAAAGTAAAATTTTCATCAGTAAAATGCATCAAAAAAGATTCGACTTTAGTGCTTAAAATTATGGATATTAACAAAGCAACGGACTTATTTAGAGAGAATTATACTGCGTGGTTGAATAACCCCGAAAGAATGACAAACGGATATAATTATGAGAAAACTTTTGTTGAGATGATGCAAGAATTTGAATCAAAAGTTTTCAAGGAGAGTTTGGGAGAGATTCCAATTAATCGAAACTTTAAAAAAAAGTCCAAACGAGTTTAGGGAAATTAGAAGTAGCTAAAAGTCACATACTAAGCTATTCTCCGACAGAAATGTCCATGAGCAGTTATGCACAGGAACTTTCGTGTTACGTTGGTCAACAAATGAAGACCGTTGCGTAACATAGTGTTTTCAATAATTATGTATTACTCACCATAGTTTGACCATTTTGAGGTTGTTTTTTTTTGGTTTATAAACCCAAATTAGGCCTAAAAAAAGCGAATTAGATATAATTTGAGTCCAACAATATTAGATATCCAACCCAAAATCTGCGAAATCACGCCAAATAAAAAGAAATTTTCGAAATACTATTGTTCTGCAACGGTCTTAATTCCCTCTCGGAGACTCCGAATATATTCGGACTGGTTAGGGAGATTGATCTAATATTTTTCGACATTGACTCCGCTTAAGTCAATGACAATCATTTGTTTAATAGCCATTTTTGGTTAATCGAACTCAGGTTATAAGGTATTTATAAAGTTTCGCACTGTTTCTTCTAGCGCATTTGTTTTCTCTACTTGTGGAATTCCCTTATAGTTTCCTGCCATTTCTAAACCACTTTTCAGGTTTAGATCTTTTTGTTTTTGCCATGAAGTGTGTCCTTTTCCTCTGTGGTATTTCGCAAGATACTCTTGTTCTGTTTGTCCTGGAGTTGGAATAAACATTGCTTTTTTGCCGAATTGAGCCAAATCCATAATGGTAGAATAACCAGGGCGAGAAACAACTACATCTGCTCCATTAATGGCTTCAGCCATTTGTTGCGAATTTAAATGCGAACGGATTTCAAGTTTCCCTTCGGTTCTGCTAATCGTTTTATCGGGCTGTCCCAAAACGACTAATGCCGAAGTATTTGTTTGGTGCAACTGTGGAATAATCAAGTTTTGAAAAATAGTTCGTTGAGGTTCTGGCCCAGAAATAATTACGAGTACATCGTATTTTTTTCTCCCAACAGCATAATTATCCAATCGTGAAATTGGACCGATATATTTTACGTTTTTAGGAGGGTTTTTCTGTGATAATTTCCCCGCTAAATTCTCTTTGCCTTCGAAATCGGGAACCCAGCACTCTTTATATTTCTTGATGAATTTATTAGTTACTCCCTTTAAAATAAATTGTCCGATTGGTGCTTGAATATTCAGTTGATGCGTAATAAACACGCTCGGAATATTATTATTGTAAAGCCCGTATCGGTTATCTGAAATAATACCGTCTAATTTATGCACTGCGTTAATCTCGCTAATGTATTGGTTTTCGAGCATGATGCGTTGGGCAACTTTACGAAACGATTTTAGCATGTGCCAAGTCATACCGCCATTTTTTGGGTAATTGATGTTATACCCAGGAAATTTTAGATGAGGAACTGTAGGGAATTCTTTTCTGAGTAAATCAAGTTGAGGACCATCAGAACCAATTATAACATCGCAATTTAAATCACGTAAAATTTTAATAATTGGCACACATCGTGTCGCGTGCCCCAATCCCCAATCTAATGGACTAATAAATATTTTTTTCTTACTCATCACTGCGAATTTAACTAAAATAGTTACCCAACATTATTCACTTTTAACTTTACGCTTTTAACTTTGCACTTAGAACATGGGGAGTAACAAAAATAAATTGGAACGGTTTGCCGAAATGAAATCGTTTGCTAACGTTTTCGAACCTGACATTGAGGATGTAAAAATGGGTGATTATCACCTTAAAGGAAATTGGCGAAAAAACTATTTCAAAAACAATAACCCAATTGTGTTGGAACTCGGTTGCGGAAAAGGGGAGTACACTGTCGGTATGGGAAAGAAATTTCCGAACAAAAATTTTATTGCCATTGATATTAAAGGAGCCAGAATGTATATCGGTGCTAAACAAGCATTGGCTGATGAAATGAGAAATGTTGCATTTCTTCGAACGCGAATCGAATTTATCGAATCATTTTTTGAGAAAGATGAGGTAGATGAAATTTGGATTACGTTTCCTGACCCTCAAATACTTAGGCGAAGAATAAAAAAACGGT
>JAESTK010000021.1 GCA_016763645.1 Flavobacteriales bacterium | reverse complement strand
CTTAGTAGTTGAAAAGGATTTAGTTGAAGATGAAGCTTAAGAAGTAATGGCAGAAAACGAAGACGATAATATAGAAGAGAAAGACGAAGAATTCGAAGAACAATCTGGTGAACAGGAAGAAATGGACGATGTAATTCCCGTTTCGGGAATGTACAAAAATTGGTTTTTGGATTACGCTTCTTATGTTATATTGGAGCGAGCTGTTCCAGGGTTGGCAGATGGATTGAAGCCAGTTCAACGTAGAATTTTACATTCGCTTAAAGAAATGGATGATGGGCGCTATAATAAGGTAGCGAACGTTATCGGCAATACCATGAAATTTCATCCTCATGGTGACGCCTCAATTGGTGACGCAATGGTGCAAATCGGTCAAAAAGATTTAATGATCGATTGCCAAGGAAACTGGGGAAATATTCTTACAGGAGATCGTGCTGCAGCGCCAAGATACATCGAAGCTCGATTAACTAAATTCGCTTTAGAAGTCGGCTTTAATTCTAAAACAACCAATTGGCTATCTTCATACGATGGACGAAACAAAGAACCAGAAAACCTTCCTGTAAAGTTTCCATTATTGCTCGCGCAAGGTGGTGAAGGAATTGCCGTAGGGTTGGCGTGTAAAATGTTGCCACATAATTTTAATGAGCTCATTGATGGGTCTATTAAAGTTCTAAAAGGAAGAAAGACAGATATTATGCCCGATTTCCCAACGGGAGGAATGGCAGATTTTTCCATGTACAATAACGGGTTAAGAGGTGGTAAGGTTCGTGTTCGAGCAAGAATTAAGCAAGAAGATAAAAAGACACTAATTATTACGGAAATACCTTTTTCCACGACTACAACGAGTCTGATAGAGTCAGTTCTGCGGGCGAACGACAAAGGCAAAATCAAGATAAAAAAGATCGAAGATAATACTGCGGCTGAAGTAGAGATATTACTTCACCTTCCGCCAGGAATTTCCCCTGATAAAATGATTGACGCGCTGTATGCCTTTACTGATTGCGAAATTTCTATATCGCCTAACGGATGTGTAATTGAGGATGACAAGCCGCAGTTTTTAGGCGTGAACGACCTATTGAAGCGTTCTACAGAGCGCACTGTCGATTTGTTAAAATTAGAGTTAGAAATTAAACTCAATGAGCTCAATGAACAATGGCACTTTTCTTCACTCGAAAGGATTTTTATTGAACGGAAGATTTATGTAGAGCTTCACGGTTTGGGTTATGATGAGGCAATTGAATTAACACATAAATTGCTCAAACCACATGTCAAAAAACTGATTAGAGAAGTAACTGATGACGATGTTAAAAAACTACTTGAAATTCGTATGCGTAGAATTACGCGTCACGACTCTGATAAAGCAGATGAGTTGTTAATTCGTTTAGAGGGGGATATTGCTCAAACAAAAGATTATCTCGCCAATTTGATTGATTTCGCTATCAACTATTTCAAAGAATTGAAACGAAAATATGGCGAAGGTCGTGGCAGGAAAACTGAAATTAAGCAGTTTGATAATATTGTAGCATCGAAAGTGGCCGTTGCCAATACTAAGTTGTATGTAGATAGAACAGAAGGTTTTATTGGTAATGGCCTCAGAAAAAGTGACAGCGAGTTTGTTGCCGATTGCTCAGATATTGACAGTATTATTATTATTCGAGAAGACGGAACGTTAATCGTGAGTAAAATAACAGCCAAACAGTTTGTCGGAAAAAACATTCTACACGTAGCCGTTTGGAAGAAAAAGGATGAGCGTACCATTTACAATTTGATATATAGAGATGGTGGATCGACTGGAAAAACCTACATGAAGCGTTTTGCAGTTACTTCAATCACCAGAGATAAAGAATACCACCTAGGTAAAGGGACTGCAGGGTCTAAGGTGTTGTATTTATCGGCTAATCCAAACGGAGAAGCAGAAACGGTACAGGTTATTCTTCGGTCTAAGCTAAATTTGAAAAAATCAAAGCTTGATTTAGACTTTAGTGAATTAGCGATTAAAGGTCGTGGTGCAGGAGGAAACGTGCTAACAAAGCACGCAGTCAATAAAATATTGATGAAAGACGCAGGAGTCTCAACCCTTGGTGCTCGTAAAGTTTGGTATGATGACACAGTTCAGCGACTAAACTCTGAAGGAAGAGGAGAGTTACTAGGTGATTTTAAAGCTGAGGATAAAATACTTACAGTATATCAATCTGGTGAATACCGTCTTTCTGGCTTTGGTTTAAGTACTCGTTTCGATGAGGATATGATTATTCTTGAAAAATGGAATCCAAAAAAACCTTTGTCTGTAATTTATTTTGATGGAGACAAAAAACAGCACTACATCAAGCGATTTTTAGCAGAAGGTGGTGACAAGAAAACCCTGTTTATTTCCGAACATGAAAATAGCGTTTTAGAAACTGTTTCGTCAGATTGGTTGCCTCAATTTCAAATTAATTTCCCTAAAATTAAAGGAAAAGAAAGAAAATCAGAAGTGATTAATGTTGAGGAGTTTATAGCCCTTAAAGGGTTTAAAGCTTTAGGTAATAAACTAACGATTCACAAGGTGAAAAACATTGATACTTTAGAATCTTTACCATATGAAGAACCCATTGAAGTAGAAGAAGATATTGTAGAAATAGAAGAAGAGACCATCCTTGATGATGTGCAAGAGTCTGCTGAGAAACCAATCAAATCAGCAAAAAAGATTAAACCATTGGAAACAATCACCCCAGTTGTGGATGTTTTAGCAGAAGAAGTAGAATTTGAAATCGATATTCCTGAGCCAGAGAAACCAGTCGAAAAAACACAAAAAAAGAAAAAAGGTGCAGAAAATCCGCCTGATGATGACGATGAGGGGCAATTGGGATTGTTCTAACCTCTCGTCTTAGGATATCAACCGTTAGCCTAAAAGTATTAGATAACAATACAACAAAAGAGTAACTTGTCGGCTGAAACACTATTAGCCTAAATTTTGAATGTGTTTTTGAGAAATTTAAAATCAATGCTATGAAAAGAATACTCACAATTTTAATGATTGTTTTAGCGGGTAATATCAATGCCCAACTAAACATAACCCAGTTAGGTAATTTAACCTACACCCAAAATCTGAGCGATGTGTGGGGCTATGTCGATACTTCAGGAAACGAATACGCATTGGTAGGTATTTTTGATGGCTTTTCAGTTGTTGATATCTCTACACCTTCGGTGCCAACCGAAGTATTTTTTGAGCCCGGTGTAAGTTCTACGTGGAGAGATATTAAGACATGGGATAATCATGCATATATTACCACCGAAGGTGGAGACGGACTTATGATTGTTGACTTAAGTTCTCTACCCGGAAACACAACTTTAACTACGGTAATGTATACTGGGGTCGATTATCCATTTCAAGAGGCGCATAATATTTACATTGACGAAAACGGTATAGCCTACATATTTGGTGCTGATTATAGCAATGGAGGAGCTATCATGTTAGATTTAACACAAGACCCAATGGCACCTATAGAAGTCGGTATTTATGATGATATTTATTTGCACGATGGCATGGTAAGAGGTGATACTTTGTACGGTTCGCACATATACGCAGGAATTCAATCGGTGATAGATATTAGCGATAAATCGAATCCAGTGATGCTAGCAAGTTGGGAAACACCAAATACCTTTGCGCATAATTGCTGGATTTCTGACGATGGTAATTATGTGTACACAACTGATGAAAGAGAGTACGCTTATATTGGGGCTTATGATATTTCTGATTTAAATAATGTTGTAGAGACCGACCGTTGGCAGTCGAACCCAGGAACGGGAACAATCCCACACAACACTCATTTTATCAATAACTATTTAGTAACATCGTATTATAATGATGGAGTTTCTATTGTCGATGTTAGCAATCCAACAAATCTAGTAGAAGTTGCAAATTTTGATACCGAACCTACTTTAGCAGGAAACGAAGCTGGAGGCTATGAAGGTGTCTGGGGTGTGTCGCCATATTTGCCATCAGGAAACTTAATTGTTACCGATATTAATAATGGATTATTCATTTTAGGACCAACCTATGTAAGGGCTTGTTATTTGGAAGGAAACGTTACAGATAGTTTGTGTGGCGATAATTTGAATGATGTAGTTGTGGAAATTGTATCTACAAACTATGTAGAATCAACCGGTGTAAGTGGAGATTATGCTTTTGGTCTGCCGACACCAGGAACATATACCGTTCAATTTTCTAAACCAGGTTACCAAACTAGAACAATTTCTGGAGTTTCGTTAACCAATGGAAATAGCACCAATATTGATGTTAAGCTATATAGCAGTAATACAGTTCTGTTAAATGGCACCGCAACTTCTGGAAGCGAAAATATAGGCAGCGCAGTTGTTCAGTTAAGCGGTTCACTTGGGGATTACACTTTAACGACTGATAATTTTGGCGTTTACGAAAAGTGTAATTTAATAATTGGAACTTACGACATAGTAGTTTCTAAGTGGGGTTATAAGGCTTACTGTGAAACAGGAGTAGCAATGTCTGCGGATACTACCTTAAACTTCGAATTAGAAAAAGAATACTACGATGATTTTATTTCTGATTTAGGCTGGTCAGTCTCAAGCACGGCATCAACAGGTAAGTGGGAGAGAAGCGACCCAATAGGAACGCTAGACAACGATGGCAACCAAGCTAGTCCTGAAGATGATGCAGACATTACCGATTGTGATAATTCTGCTTACGTTACCGGAAACGGAGGCGGTAATAGCTGGGATGATGATATCGATAATGGTACTACAACCATAACTTCTCCAATAATGGATCTATCAAGCTACACAAACCCTTATATGAATTTTTATACTTGGTTTATGAATAGTGGAGGTAATAGTGCTCCAAACGATTATATCTCAGTATCGATTTCTAACGGCATCTCAACTATCGAATTGTTACACAGAGACACGATGGAGACTATGTCTCAATGGGCATGGCATTCTTTTAAATTAAGCGACTACCTTGTTATCACTAACAATATGATAGTTATTGTTGAGGCGGTTGACGATGACCCAGGAAATATTGTCGAGGCGGGATTCGATGTTTTTCAAATTGCCGATTCTGCAATAACAGCAAGTGTTGAGACCAGAAAAATTGCTATAAATGAGAATTTAATTGTTTTCCCTAACCCTTTCATCAAAACTCTTACTGTTAAAACGGCTAACCTCAAGAACATAGACTATCTTGTTGTTACAGATGTTTTAGGCAAAGAAGTGAAGCGCGTTAACCTTAATGGAAATAAATCTGCGCAAATTGAATTGGATGTTGAGTCTGGAGTTTACTTTGTAAGTGCCTACTCTGGGGCTGAACGAGTTGGATTAATTAAGGTCATTAGGGAGTAGAGGTAAGTTCTCTTTAAAATCTAAATCAATTGTTGGATATATTAATCCACAATTCTCGTCCCGCGCGAGATGGATGCGAATTGTAACAATTATCTATCACAATGGAGTTAAAAAGAGAAGAAAAGTACGTTTCGTATTCCTTTACATTTCCACCAAATGGAGGCTTGTCAGTATTTAGAGGTGCATTGAATAGTAATCCAACCAGCTTTCCGTTTTCTTTTAGTAAGTTCGATATTTGACCTGCGTACTTTCTCCGAATACTTTTATCTATCGCACAAAAAAACGTTTGTTCAATAATTAAGTCAAACTTTCCGGTTAATGAAAAAAAGTCAGCCTGACGAAGGTTTGCTTTAGGAAAGTCAGGAATTCGTTTGTTTATATTTGTCAATGCCTGCTCAGAAAAATCGTCAACTACCACATTTTTAAAACCTAATTCATGAAGATATTCTGCTTCATAGGAATTGCCGCCACCAGGGATTAGTATCGAAATATTCTTATTCTTCAACTGATTAATGTATTCTTTAATCGGAGTAGAAATTCCGCCCATATCCCAACCAGTATCATTATTCAGATACCTTCCATTCCAAAAACCACTTGATAAATCCATTAATTAATATTAATAGCGTGTGGAGGTCCTTTTTAAACAAAACTTCGCTTCGACAAATGTTACAAATATTCCTCAAAGAAAAGGTAGTATGGTAACATATCTATAAAAACAAGTTTTCACTTCTTAACCACAGCTTTCTGTTTTTCGTTTCTTTGCGGGGTGAAAAATGTGCAATATGCTTTTCGGTATTTAATCTATTTGCTAAGAGCAAAAGATGAGCACAGTTTGCATTCACCTTTCTTGTTCGAATTATACGAAAACGTTATTGAGCCTTCTGCCGAGTATTATAAGTTTAAAGAGATTGAAGCTATACGAAGCGAGATGCTTCTTTCAGATAAAACTATTGAAGTAATCGATTTAGGAGCGGGGTCGAGAGTTTCTAAATCCAGCGTTAGAAAAGTTAGTAGTATAGCCAAACACGCGGTTAAGCAGGATAAGTTTGGAAAACTGTTGTTTCGCTTAGTAAACCATTTTAAGCCTAAAACGATTTTGGAGTTAGGAACTTCTTTAGGTGTAACAACTAGTTATTTGGCTACAACTAATTCTCAACAACAAGTAATTACTTTTGAGGGCTGCCCAAATATTTCGGCTATTGCAGAAAAAAACTTCCAAAAATTAGATCTTAAAAATGTAAAACAAGTACTAGGAAACTTTGATAAAACATTACCTATAGAATTGGTCAATACGGATAAAATTGATTTCGTTTACATCGATGGAAATCACAGAAAAGAGCCAACACTTACTTACTTTAAGCAATTGCTAGAAAAATCGCACAACGAAACCATTTTGGTGTTCGATGATATTCATTGGTCAAGCGAGATGGAAACCGCTTGGAGAGAAATTAAAAAGAGTAGTAACGTTTCTGTAACTATCGATTTGTTTTATTTGGGTATTGTCTTTCTTAGAAAAGAGTTGGCAAAGCAAGATTTTGTGTTAAAGTTTTGAGCCACCCCATTTGCTTGTAGTTTCGTATATTTGAATGATTATCCCTTAAAAATCATCGTGTTATGAAAAAATTATCTGTACTATTTCTGGCTTTGTTTTTAACTCAATTTTCGTTTTCGCAATGTTTAAGCGTTAGTGTAACATCAGTAGAACCAGCTTGTGGTAGCTCTTCTGGTGTGCTTTCTGTAAATTTAACTGGAGGCGTTACGCCCTATTCTTACCTCTGGGGAAATGGACAAACAACATCTTCGATAAGTGGACTAACAGCTGCCTGTTACTGGGTTACACTATCAGACAATGCTGGTTGCACTAAAGATAGCCTTCTTTGTGTATCAAACTCTTCGGGGCCAAGTATTACTTTATTAAGTCAGTCAAATGTTAGTTGTTATGGAAGTAGCGATGGTACTATAAATACTAGTATTTCGGGTGGGACGACACCATATTCAAGTTATTATTGGTACAATAAACTTGGTGATATAATTGGCATTGATCCTAATTCAGTTTTGTTTCTCATAGGTGATGCGACTTATTATGAAATAGTAACCGATGCTGTAGGATGCATTGGTATTGAAAGTTTTTATGTTGGTGAGCCAACCCCAGTTGTGGCAAGTATTATTTCCTCCACAAGTACGTCATGTTTTGGAGGAGCCGATGGCGATGCTACCGTTCAAGCAGGTGGTGGTACTACTCCTTATTCTTATGAGTGGATTCCGGCTAATCAAACTACGATTACAGCAACAGGTATGTGGGCAGGCCCATATGTTGTTGTGACGGAAGACGTAAATGGGTGCTCTGTAAACACTTTTGTTACCATAACAGAGCCACCCCCGTTAGTTTATTCTTCACCTGTAGTTGATGCAACTTGTTACGGATATAGTAATGGAAGTTTATCTATTACTGTTGCTGGAGGTACAACGCCATATAATTATCTGTGGAGTTTTAATGCCGAAACCACAAGTTCTATTTCAGGGCTTATTGCTGGAGGTTACAATTGTACTGTGACTGACCAGAATGGTTGTGGATTGTTCTTGTCGGCTGCGGTTTCTGAACCCTCACAACTTGGTGGTTCTATCGTGTCAACGGATGCTACGTGTACTTTCTCTAACGGGCAAGCTTCAATATTGGGACAATATGGGGGTACGCCAAGTTACTCTTACTCGTGGAGTAGCGGGCAAACTACGGCAACTGTTACTGGGCTCTTTCCTGCAAGTTATACCGTAACTATGACTGATGCTTTGAACTGTACTTTTCCATTCGCTATTACAGTAGCTGACCAGTCTGGGCCAACTATTACAAGTGTTTCATCGATCAACCCACTTTGTTATGACGACTGTAATGGTACTGCAACTGTTAATATTACTGGAGGTACCTCTCCTTTATCATATTCTTGGGATGATTTTGCGATGCAAGCATCTCAAACTGCGATAAATCTATGTGCAGAAAGTTATAACGTTACAGTTACTGACAATAATGGATGTGTAGATTCTGCAAGTGTCACAGTAGTTGAACCACAGCAACTTACTGTAACAAGTATCCCAAGTGCATCTCAACTTTGTAGCGGAGAATGTGAAACGCTTTTTGTAAGTCCTAGCGGGGGAAGTGGAGCTTATTCAATTACATGGGGAGATAACGGAAGTGGATTTGTTGGTTTCGGAGGTCATACCGTTTGTCCTTTCCCGAATACGATAAGCTTATATAGTTTCACTGTTACAGATGCGAATGGCTGTGCTTCAACGGATACTATTATTTTAACTGTTGGTAATTCGTTGCTACTTGATGCACCCGATACTGTTGAGTATTGCCCATTTGACAGCGTGTATATTAGTTGCACAGGATTTGGTGGAGCAGGGTATATTAATTACCAATGGACTTGGAGTAATGGCTATGTTGAAGATTCGGTAATTTCTAGCGGTATAAACACACTTGTTTTTCAAATGACAAGCTT
>JAESTK010000097.1 GCA_016763645.1 Flavobacteriales bacterium | reverse complement strand
TCTTTGTTTAATTCAAGCATCCTTTTAAACGCATAGTGAGCTGCAGATTTTGCTGAATAATATTTACCAGCAATATTTACAGTTAACTTGTCTTTGAATTGTTGCAAAACTAGCTTCGCCTATCGCGCCTTTCTATACGGATAACTTGTTCAAAGATTTAAATTCCATTTCTGAGAAAGATAAATCCGAATCGGTTCACTTAGCAGATTTTCCTGTAGTAAATGAAACTAACATCAATGCAGGTTTAGAAATTCGAATGGAGTATGCCCAAAAAATTTCTTCAATGGTGCTTTCATTACGTAAAAAAGAATCCATAAGGGTTCGACAACCACTTCAAAAAATTATGGTTCCGGTTTTGAATGAAAAATTTCAACAACAAGTAGAAGCCGTTAAAGACTTAATTTTATCTGAGGTAAATATCAAAGAAATTGAGTTTTTGACCGATACTTCAGGAGTATTGACTAAAAAAATCAAACCAAACTTTAAAACCATTGGTCCAAAACATGGCAAACATATGAAAGCAATTGCTGGATTGGTTAGTCAATTTGGTGCCGAAGACATTACTTCCGTTGAAAAAAATGGAGGCTACGAATTGGAAGTTAATGGAGAAAAATTATCATTGACCCTTGAAGATTTTGAAATTACATCGCAAGATATTCCGGGTTGGTTAGTCGCTAGCGAAGGCGGAATAACCGTTGCTTTGGATATTATAATCACACCGAAACTGAAAGAAGAAGGCATCGCCAGAGAGTTCGTAAATCGTATTCAAAGCCTACGAAAAGACAAAGGATTTGACGTTGTTGATAAAGTGAAGATAAAAATATTAACAAACGAGCAAATAAATTCTGCTATTAATAACAATAAAAAATATATTTGTGATGAAACATTAGCTTCATCTTTAGAGTTGGTTAACGAAGTAAACACTGAGGAATCATTAGAGGTTGAAGTTGAAGAAGGAATAAATACTTACATCTCGATAGAGAAATTAAATTAGAAATGGGAGACAAAACAAGATTCGGAGACGCAGAATTAGCAGAATTTAAAGAAATTATTGTTGCAAAGCTAGCAGAAGCAAAAACAGATTTAGACTTACTAAAAAGCACGATGTCACATGAAGATGACCACGGCACAGACGACACGTCTCCTTCGTTTAAATTTATGGAAGATGGGTCAGACACCTTGTCTAGAGAAGAAACTGCACAGTTAGCTGGGCGTCAATCTAAGTTTATTCAGCACCTTGAAAACGCTTTAATTCGTATTCAGAACAAAACATACGGTCTTTGTCGTGTTTCTGGAAAACTAATTTCCAAAGAGCGACTAAAAATCGTTCCTCACGCTACTTTGAGTATCGAGGCGAAAAGAGCTCAATAAACTCTTTTTCAAAAGAGTTAACATTCAATTTATAAAACTGTGAGGCTTCCCCTCCTAATTGTATTTATAGTACTTCTTTTAGACCAAACGCTGAAAATTTGGGTAAAAACCAATATGTACATTGGCGAAGAATTTAATGTGATTGGCGATTGGTTTATCATTCATTTCGTTGAAAACCCAGGCATGGCATTTGGACTAGAGTTAGGGGGTGCTTACGGTAAAATTGGTCTCAGTTTATTTCGAGTGTTTGCTGTTATAGGTCTGTGTTATTACATGTGGACACTGGTAAGAGAAAAAGCGCCTAAAGGTGTAATTATCAGTTTCGCATTGATTACAGCAGGAGCACTTGGGAATATTATCGATAGCGCGTTTTATGGCATTTTATTTAATAAAGGGACTATTTACAGTGCCGAAATTGGCAGCTGGATGCGTTACCATGGTATTTCCGAAATGAATTTCGAAGGTTACGCCAACCCATTTTGGGGATGCGTGGTTGATATGCTTTATTTCCCTGTAATCGAAGGAAATTTCCCCGATTGGGTCCCGTTTTGGGGAGGTGATTTCTTTTTGTTTTTTAGACCTGTTTTCAACATTGCAGATGCTGCAATTAGTGTTGGTGTAGGGATGTTAATTCTCTTTTATCGAAACTTTTATACTGAGGAGAAAAATAAGAATACAGAAGATAAAACTAACTCAGGCATTGTGGCGGAAGAATCAATCGTTTCAGAATAACTTCTTCACTTCTTTTTTCATTATCTTTCCCGACACGTTTCGTGGTAGTTCGTCAACCGTAATAATTTTTCTCGGAATTTTATATGGAGCCATTTTATCTTTTGCCCAGCTTTGTATGTGTTCGAGTGCGCGCTGGGGCTCTCGAAGCGCAACACCTCTTACAACCATCGCCACAGCTACCACCTCGCCCCATTCTTTGTCAGGAATGCCGACAACAGCACATTCTTCAATTTTGGAGTAACCGAGCAACTTGCTTTCGATTTCCAAAGCCGAAATTTTATACCCCCCCGATTTAATAATATCTACAGAATTTCGTCCTAATATTTTATGGTATCCATTAATGATTATTGCAGAGTCCCCTGTTTTAAACCACCCATCAGCAGTAAAGCTATTGGCTGTTACCACTGGTTTATTCCAGTATTCTTTAAAAACAAGTGCCCCTTTTATTTGAATTTCACCTTGTTCATTTTCCACCTTAATCACTTCATTGTTTTCATCAACCAAACGAACACTTACTTTAGGTAACGGTTTCCCAATAAAACCAGCTCTGCGTTCTCCGTTATACGGATTCGAAATCGCCATGCCAATTTCCGTCATGCCATAACGTTCAAGCAATCGATGACCCGAAATACTTTCCCATTTTTCCAAAATAGGAACAGGCAGCGCAGCCGATCCACTAACCATCAACCGTAAGTTTTTACATCCCTCCGAAAGCTGTCGTTGTCTTTCTTTTAGTTGGTCGTCCCAATAGGAAATAAGTTTCGAATAAATGGTTGGTACTGCCATAAACAAAGTAATGTCTCTTTCTAAAAAATAATTCCAAACTATTTCGGCATCAAATTTTGGTAAGAACTCACACGTTGCGCCAACGGCCATTGCACATAATAATTTGTTTACTAAGCCATGAGTGTGATGGAGTGGTAAAACGTGTAAAATATGGTCACTAGAAGACCATTTCCATGCATCGATAAGGGAATTGATTGTCGTGTTTAAACTCTCATGCGTATGCACGACTCCTTTCGGTTTGTTGGTGGTTCCGCTTGTATAGAGAAGAAGTGCTGAGTCCTGTGCTGAGAATGTTCGGTGTTGCGTGTCACATGATAGGTGTCCAATCTCTGAAATCAAAACAGACTGAGTAGTGTTTATTTGAAGAACATTATTTGAGAACTCTTCTCCCAAAATCAACAGTTTTGCTTGGGAGTCATCAACAACATATTGTAGTTCGCTAACGGGATGAATTGCACATAAGGGAACTGCTATTCCGCCAGCTTTCCAAACTCCAAAAAGCGTGGCTACAAATTCGAAATTTGCCGCCAACAGAAAGGCAACTCTATCTCCTTTTTCAATCCCCTTTGATGAAAAATAATTGGCAATCGTGTTTGATTGTTCCTCTATTTTTGAATACGAATAATTGCCTCCGTCATCAATAATCGCAGTTTTAAACCCAAACTTTTGGAGACCTTGAAACACAATATTCATTGCAGCAAAGAAAAGCATTCATTCGATTGACTACTTTTATTCCGTGAAAAAATACTACTATCTCATCCATCTCCAATATCTTGGTTTTCGTTTTCATGGTTGGGCAAAGCAACCCAATTTAAAAACGGTTCACCAAATGGTGGATAAAACACTTTCGTTCGCTTTACAGCACACCAATTTTAAAACACTTGGTGGTAGTAGAACAGATGCAAAAGTGTCCGCAAATCATTCTGCATTTGAATTGTTTTTATCAGAGCCTATCCCCGAAAATTTCTTAAAAAATTTCAATAGCAACCTACCAAACGACATTCGGGCAACAAAAATAGAAGAAGTTGATAATACCTTCAATATCATTCAAGCACCCAAGTTGAAAGAGTACGTGTATCTCTTTTCTTTCGGAGAAAAAATTCACCCCTTTTCCGCTTCTATCATTTCCTCTTTTCCTTTCGATTTAGATATTGATTTAATGCAGAAAGGAGCGGCCCTTTTTCAGGGCAAACACAACTTTAAAAAATACTGTACTCAGCCAAAAGAAAACGCACAATTAGAACGAGAAATTTTAGTTAGCGAAATAAAGGAAAATGACCTCTACTCAGCCAGTTTCTTCCCCAAAAAAAGTTACGCATATCATGTTCATAGTAAGGGTTTTATGCGAAACCAAGTGCGACTTATCATGGGTCAATTACTATTGCTTGGGAAAGGTGAAATTACATTAGAAAAAATTGAAAAATCGCTTCAAAATCCTGATGATGTTCCGTTGGGTAATATTGCACCCCCTTCTGGGTTAATTTTGCATTCAATAACATACTAATTCTTTCCGAAAAAATAATACTGCTGTCGTTTGGCACTTTTGACTTATTGAATACGTACTCTTAATTATTAAACGGTATTTTATGTTCCGTTAAAAAATTGTATTTTGCAACCTCAAAATTACACTTAAACCTCTGTTTGCGAATAAGTTCTAAACATCCTTGCCATGAAAGCCTCCTCACTTTTTTTCTTTTTTTCTTTATGCATTTTTTCTTTTCTGTCGATTAGTTCTTTTTCACAATCGAAGA
>JAESTK010000096.1 GCA_016763645.1 Flavobacteriales bacterium | reverse complement strand
TGTCGATGTTTTTGAATTCTTTAAAGTCCGAAAACGATTCGATTAGTTCTTGTGTATCCATTGCTTTTTTTATTTAAATGAAATTTCTGTATTTGTTTCTTTAATATCCTTTACTTGTATTGTAATTTCTTCTTCTACAACCTGTTTCGATTTTTTCCCCTCTACTCGTTTGCGTTCTTTTGTTTTTATGCAAATTTCCTCACTTCCAAAACGAAGTAATTCGCCAACTAATTCTTTGCCCTCGTTGGTTTTTACTTTTACTTTTCGACCTACATTCTTGGTGTATTGCTCTAGCACTTTATATGCTTCACCGACTCCTGGAGATGAAACGCGCAACGAAAAATCTTCTATTTCTCTATCAAAGTTCCCTTCAATATGTCGGCTAATTGCCATAAACTCTTTTACCCCAACTCCGGACATACTATCCACTTCTACTTGGATATTGTTGCCAGATTTCACCTCAATACTTACAATAAATTGATCGGTATTTTCGATTTTTTCTGTTACTAATTTTTCTATTTGTGCTTGCGTTATCATGGTAATAAAAAAGAGGGCTTTGCCCTCTCTTCTGTCAATCACTATGTAAGTTCTCTGCAAATGTATAACAAAATTATTTGCTGAGCAAGGGCGCCTAAGTTTAGTTAATTGAAGCTTATCCTTTGTAGAAAGAAGACTACCCTTCGTGTGCCACCACTTCTTTCACTTCAGGCACCATTCGAGTCATTAAGGTTTCGATACCGTTTTTTAGTGTCATGGTTGATGATGGGCATCCGCTACAAGCACCTTTTAGCACAACAGAAAGTTGCCCATCTTTAAACGCATGAAAATGAATAGCACCACCATCTCGAGCAACGGCAGGGGTGATGTACTCTTCAAGAACTTCAACAATTTTATGTTCTAAATCGGTTGTTGGCTCTTGGGGTTTGTAACTTCCTTCAGTAACAGAAGAATTATTTTCATCTGTATTTTCGGTGAGCGGAGTTGTAAAAACGGGGTTATCGGTATTGAGGTATTCTTGAATATATTCTCTGAGTTCTAAAACAACATCATCCCATTCAATAATTTCATTTTTAGTAACCGTAATAAAGTTTTGAGAGATAAAAATCCCTGTAACGAATGGAAAGTTAAATAACCGAGTCGCTAGAGGCGAATTTGTGGATTCATCAGGATCGGTATATTCTACGGTGCCAGAACCCTCTATAAGTAGTTTATTAACCACAAATTTCATTGTTGCGGGATTGGGTGATAATTCGGCATAAACCGTTGTTGGTATGGTCTTTGTCTCCATCTGTTTCGAAAATTAAATTTTTACAAAATTACGGTAAAATATAGTAATCATACTGTACTTTTACCGTTGACTTAAAAAAGAATAACGATGAGAGGAAAAAGTTTGCTATTAGGAATGCTGTTTATCTGTTTAGGATACACTGGGATGGCACAAAAATTAAATGATAAAAACAGTGTTGTTGTAATAAAAACTTCTGCTCAGTGTGAAATGTGTGAAGAAAGAATCATGAGTGAGTTAAATATGCACAAAGGGGTGCGAAAAATTGAATTCAACCTTCCGACCAAAGAAGTTACCATTACTTATAATGCTGTAAAAACCTCTGAAGAAGACTTAAGAGAAGCAATATCAGAAATTGGTTATTCTGCGGATGATATTCTCGCGGCAGATAATGCTTATGAGAAATTACCAAGTTGCTGTAAGAAGCCAGCTGATCGTTAATGGCTTTAGTAAAAAGTTGTAGAGGTAAAAACCCTCAATTTGGTAAGGACTGTTACCTGGCAGAAAACGCAACAATAGTTGGCGATGTAACTATGGGTAACCAGTGTAGTGTTTGGTTTAATGCAGTTATCCGCGGTGATGTTAACGCCATTAAAATAGGTAACAAGGTTAACATTCAAGATGGTGCGGTTATTCATTGCACATATGAAAAATCGGCCACTACATTAGGTAACAATGTATCGATTGGACATAACGCACTAGTTCACGGCTGTACTATTCATGATAATGTATTAATAGGAATGGGAGCTATCGTGATGGATAATGTAGTGGTTGAAGAAAATTCGATTATTGCTGCGGGGGCTGTGGTTTTAGAAAATACTGTTGTGAAGTCGGGAAGCATTTATGCAGGAGTTCCCGCAAAAAAAGTAAAAGAAGTTAGTCCTGAATTATTTAATGGGGAAATTAAGCGAATTGCGAATAACTATACAATGTATTCGGGATGGTTTAAAGAGACTGAATAGAATAATTTTTCACGTTAATCCCTTCCAAAAATTTCTTTAATATAAGAGTATCAGCATTCGTGTAAAATATATTGTTTGTTGCATTATGAGATGTATTTAACAACTTGTGTTCTTGTAAAATTGCCTGTGTCTGTTTTGCAACGGCTTCTCCAGAATCAATTACGGTAATCGAAGGTGGTATAATTTTTTCGATTACAGGTTTAAGAAAAGGGTAGTGGGTGCAGCCGAGTACAATGTTATCAACCCCTTTATCAACCATAGGGGTTAAGTACTTTTTCAAAAGCGATTCAGCTTCATTAATATTTCCTGACTCGATAATGGGAACTAAACCTGTTCCTATTGTTTCGATAATTTCAATATCGCCTCTAAATTTTTTTGAGGTATTTAAAAACAACTCACTTGCTAATGTCCCTTTGGTTGCTAAAATCCCGATTTTACCAGTTTTTGTTTTAACAGCTGCGGGTTTGGTTGCGGGTTCAATCCCTATAAAGGGAACAGAATAAGTGTTTCGAAGTAGTTCTATAGAATTGGTTGTTGCAGTGTTACACGCAACAACTATCAATTTGCATTTTTGTGCTAACAGTAACTCTGTATTTTGAGCACTTAATTCGGTTATTTTTTCTTTGGACTTGTTTCCATACGGAGCATTGAAACTATCGGCAATGTAAATAGTCGATTCGTTGGGCAGTAATTCGTTGATTTCTCTCCATACGGATAATCCACCAACTCCTGAATCGAATATACCAATAGGGTTTGTGTTCATATATTAGGGCAAAAAAAATCCCGATAAAATCGGGATTTAAAATTTATTCAGTAGGAATAGTAGATGTTATTCCTAATTTCTTTTTTACCAGAGGCAAAATGTCATCACCATCTGGTTTGTGTAATAATACTGCGGCATCAAATACATAAGTATATCCATTTTCGTTAGCGACTTCCGAAATAGCTTTTTTAGCAATTTCGTATAGTCCTTCCATTAATTCTAACTCTTTTTGTTGAATTGCTTCTTGTGCCGATGCTTGAAATTGTTGAATTCTAGTTTCTAAATCTTGAATTTCGGAAACTTTAGTTTGAAGAATTAACTCGCTACCTCCGGCAGTTTGTAATTCTTGATACTCGGCAACTTTTCTTTGGTACTCTTGCGACATTTGTTGAAGGCTAGCTTCTAATGTTTGGTATTCTGATTGAAGTTGCTTTTCCAATTCGCTTCTTTCAGGCATTACTGCTAAAAGTTCGTTAGAATCGATGTGCGCAAATTTCTCTTTTTGAGAGTATGCTGATACTGAAACTATAATTAATAGGGTTACTAGTGAACTTTTTAAAATATTTTTCATTGAATCTTTTTTTATAAGGTGTGCAAATCTATTTACTTCGCGATGAATATCCTAATTTTTTAAGCACGTCATCACTTTTGTCGTATCGCGTGTTAGCATATAGTATGTTTGATTGCCCTGCTCTGTCAAGAATAACAGAGTATGAACCAGCTTCTGCAATTTCTTTTATAGCAATATAAATTTGATCTTGAATAGGTTGAATTAGCTCTTGTCGTTTTTTAAATAACGCTCCATCAACTCCG
The DNA here is from genome assembly GCA_016763645.1 of Flavobacteriales bacterium. Classification (GTDB taxonomy): domain Bacteria; phylum Bacteroidota; class Bacteroidia; order Flavobacteriales_G; family NORP312; genus NORP312. The sequence goes on along the minus strand of JAESTK010000096.1, from coordinate 6,826 downwards.
AATTTATCTTTTTGAAAATCTTTTACCTCTTGCTCTTTCCTTATAATTTCATTTTCACGTTTGGCTTTCATGTCTTCGTTTAAAAGAATTTGTTCAGCTTGATATGCTTTGTATAACCGGTCTATTTCAGCATATTTTGCTTCGATTTGTTTTTGCCATGTTACGGAAAGGTTGTCTAACTCTTTTTGAGCTTCTTGGTACTCAGGAATATTTTCTAAAATGTAATCGGTATCAACGTATGCGAATTTTTGAGCAAATGTATAAGTCGATAACCCAACAGAAATAATAAGTAAAGCGATTAATTTTTTCATGGTGTTTGATTTAAATTTCTGCTGTGATGTCAAAATTGATGCCAAGCTACAATTCTCCAAGTGCTGCACCGATAGTGAAGTGAAGTTGCCCTTTTTGCATGTTAAGAAATTCAGGAACATCGTCTAATCTCCACGCGTAATCCAAACCTAATAATCCAAACATGGGTAAGAAAACGCGTACTCCAACGCCAGCAGATTTATACACATTAAATGGGTTATATTGTCCGAACGATGACCAGGTGTTTCCTGCTTCAACAAAGGCAAGCCCGTATATTGTAGCCGATGGGTTTAACGATAATGGGTAACGTAATTCCAAAGTGTATTTATTGATGATACTTGCCCCTCCAACAGGTGATAGCGTATTATCATCATATCCACGTAGCGCAATTATTTCACGGCCATCTAACGAGAACCCTGTCAATCCACTTCCGCCAAGGTAAAATCGTTCTAACGGAGCGGTACCTAACGATTTGTTGTAAGACCCTAAATAACCGAATCCTACTCGCGTATTTAGGACTAAATCGCCAACAATTTGGGTAAACCATGATGTGGTAAATTTCCATTTATGATACTCAATCCATCTGTATTTATCTTGATCTTGTAAATCAGAATAATTTTTACTCTCCCCATCAAGTAAAGAGTAAGGTGGTGTTGCTTGCACACTTAATGAAACTTTAGCTCCAGTTCGCGGATAAATAGGTTGGTCGATTGAGTTTCGTTGAATATTTATTCGATAGAATAAGTTGTTGGCAACACCATCTCTAAAAATAAATTGATTCCATTTGTCCATTATATAGTGTTGGTATGTAACTTCTTGGTATAAGGTGAAATAATCATCGGGCCAAGAAAGCCTTCTTCCAAGGCCCATCGATAACCCAGTAATAATTACCGAAGTCCTTATTGGGTTAATTATCTTAGAGTCGTCACGAACATCTCTCACAAAAATACCATCCTCTTTTAGCCATTTACTTTCGCCATTACTTTGGATAGAGTGATAGGCAGTAAAAGTTAGTGCGTTTGGTCTGCGACCACCTAGCCATGGCTCAGTAAATGAGAAATTATACGATTGATAATACAACCCGTTTGATTGTGCCCTAATACTTAGTTTTTGCCCATCGCCAGAAGGCAGCGGTGACCATGTACCTTTTTTGAAGATATTTCGAGCAGAGAAATTACTGAACGAAACGCCAAGTGTTCCAACAACTCGACCGCCACCCCAGCCACCAGACAACTCTATTTGATCAGACGATTTTTCTTCGACAATGTATTCAATGTCAACTGTGCCGTCAACAGGGTTTGGCTTCGGAATTACGTTTAGCGTTTCGGCATTAAAGTAACCTAATTGTGCTAATTCTCGTTGTGTTCTAATGATGTCGGAACGTCTAAACAATTGACCCGGCTGAGTTCTTATTTCGCGCATTACAACATGGTCGTTTGTTTTAGAATTTCCAGTTATTGTAACTTTATTAATTCGTGCTTGATTGCCTTCATAGATTCGCATTTCTAAGTTGATGTAGTTACCGTTAACACTTACTTCTATAGGGTCTATTTGAAAAAACAGGTATCCATCATCCATATAAATAGAGCTAATATCTCTACCACTTGGATTCATAAATAATCGAGTTTCTAATAACGTTTTATCATAAATTTCTCCTTTTTGAATACCCAACACATCGTTTAGCTGCTTGGAAGTAAATTTCGAATTTCCAGACCAAATAATATCTCCAAAATAATATTGAGCCCCTTCATGAATAGTCATTTCGAGGCTTAAATCGCGGCCATTTCTGTATAATGTATCGTTTTCTATACTTGCATCTCGATATCCTTTTTCGTTGTATTTAGCAATAATTGCTTTTTTATCAGCATCGAAATTTCCATCAAGATATTTAGAGCTTTTCATTACGCTAATCCTTAAATTTTCACCAGCATAGGTGATGAAATTATTACGAAGGGTAATAAAATCTCGTTTAAAGATATTTTTGATACTCGAAAATAACAACGTATCAAATTCAACAAAGGGTTTGAAATTGGTTTTTCGTTTGGTTTCTTTCATCGCCATACGTATTTGCCAATCTTCTAGCGCAGTATTGTTATGAATAAGGATTTTATCAATCTTTACTTTTTTATGTTTGGTAATGTTAAAAATGACAACTATTTGATTGACAGTTAGGCTATCCTTAATACGCTCCATATCAACTTCAACATCTAAAAAACCTTTGTCAACATAGTAATCTTTGATGGAATTAACGGCACTGCTTAGTAGGTGTTCGTTCATTATTTTGCCTGTATGAAATCTAATTTCTTCACGAATATTATCAGCATCAGATTTATTAATTCCAGTGAATCTGTATTTACGTAGTCGAGGAAGTTCTTGTACGTGAATGTTTAGAAATATAAATTCGCCAATAACTTTGGTGGCGGTAATTTGCACATCATCGAATAATTTTTGACTCCATAGGTTTCTAATCGCTAAAGCAATTGCATCACTAGGAACTAAAATTTTATCTCCAGAGGAAAGTCCAGAAAGTAGAACTAATGCTTGTTTGTCGAGTTGCTCGGTTCCTGAAACGGTAATTTCGCCAATTTCGTAACTTTTTGGGTTAGCGTAGTCAATTTCAACAGATTTATCGCCCACTGCAACTTGTGCCTCTGCTGAATTTACAGTAAGTAGGACAATGATTAGATATACTAGTCTTTTTAAAATCAAGCGGTCGCTGTTATTTGTTCTCCTGTTAATCCAAATCTACGTTCGCGTTGCTGAAAATCGAGAATGGCTTTATGCAAATCTGGTTTTCTAAAATCTGGCCATAAAGTATCTGTAAAATAGAGTTCAGCATATGCTAATTGCCATAATAAAAAGTTACTAATTCGGTGTTCTCCACTTGTTCTAATCATTAATGCAGGGTCGGGAATGCCTGATGTAGTAAGGTAATTTGAAAAACTTTCTTCATCTATTTCAGAAGTTAAAGTGCCGTTTTTAGCATCGTTTGCAATTTTATTTACTGCGTTTAAAATCTCCCATTGAGAGCTATAACTCAACGCCAAAACTAATGTCATTCGTTTGTTTGTGGATGTTTTTTCGATAGCAAGGTCTAACTCTCTTCTCGTGCTTTTTGGTAAACTATCTAAATCTCCGATGGCCTGTAAACGAATATCGTTTTTGTTTAGTGTCTTTACCTCGCTATTTATCGAATGAACAAGTAATTCCATTAAAGCTCTTACTTCTAATTTGGGTCTGTTCCAATTTTCGGTCGAAAAAGCGTAAAGAGTTAAATACTTTACGCCAATTTCGGCACACCCTTCTACCGTTTCTCGAACCGATTTTATCGCATTTTTATGACCAAAAATACGAGGTTGTTTTCGTTGTTTTGCCCACCTACCATTGCCATCCATAATAATAGCGATATGCTTCGGAATGTTGTTTTGGTCGATGTTTTCTAGTGTGCTCATTATCGGTTCAGCAAAGACGCGCAAAAGTCGTTAAAATATATTGATTTTAGTACCTTTAATTGGCATTTTACTTATTGCTTCCAACAGCTACTTAATTTCGGACCAAGCCTTGCTGTAAGTGTTATGCCCGCCAAATTGTAATAGTCGTTTGTTTTTGAGTTTCCTCTTTGTCTTCCTGTAGAAGCGTAGGTTGTACTTACATCATCAATATAGTCAGTCCACGTTTTGCGAAAACCCCATTCTGCGCCAATCAGAAATCGGCTAGATAGCTTTGCTTTAATACCGACACCAAATGGCAGCATAACTGCGGTTTTAGCATAGTCAACATCTTCAGCCTTGAGGCTGGCAACTTCTTGGCCACTACCATTGGTTGTATTAAATCGAAAACCGCCTAAGCCGATAAATAAATAGGGTGAAAAATAGATTTCATCGTTAGCCACACAGTAGGGAAAAAAATTAAATTCTGCCTGACCAGATATTTCATAAAGTACCGATGTAAAAGAAATACCTCGTTGTTGTTGAGAAACAGAGCTGCTTGTTAAATCATTACCTTTTAAATTCCCATACATTCCGTTTAAACGTAACGCCCATCTAGAGTTAAGGTTTCGTCTTAATATAACTCCAACAGCCCAGTTAGTGAGTTCAGGGTTAAATTGTGAGGCTGGGTTTACATCTCCGTTATAGTACGAAACTCCACCAAAAATACCGAACTCAGTACTGCGTGTATTTGGGACCAATTTTTTAAGTAACGTATTTTTTTTAGCAAAATGGTCAGTTTCTTGCGCTAAGGCTAGCGCAGGTAGTAAAGTAAATATGATGAGCCATTTTTTCACGCAGGCAAATATATTTCTATTCTGGATAGTTGGCGAACAATTATTCCTTTCGGTCATGAGTTAACAACTCATGAATTGTTCAACGAAGTTCAAAGAATTTTATTGTCCTTAAATATAGTTCCGTTGGTCTAATCCCCAATTCAGTTTACTTCGAATGGTGCTTAAGATATTTTCGTTATCGAGCCTGGCGAGATTAATCGTGAAATTATTTTTACTAATTTTTAATTCAATGGAAGAGTCTATGGTCTCTGAACGAGAATCTAGAGAAACCAAAAAGTCTTGGCTGCGGCCTTCAATTTTAAGTGTAAGTGTTTTGTCGTCTGGAATAACAATAGGTCTTACATTGAGATTGTGTGGCGCAATAGGTGTGATTTCAAAATTATTTGAGCCAGGTAAAATTATTGGACCGCCACAGCTTAGTGCATAAGCTGTAGAGCCAGTAGGTGTTGCGACAATTAGCCCATCTGCCCAGTATGAATTCAAGAAATCTCCATCCATAAAAGCATTGATTGTAACCATTGATGATGAATCTTTTTTGTGAACAGTAAGCTCGTTTAACGCGAAATTGTTTGTGCCGAATAGGTTGTTTTCAGTTTCAACTTTTAAAAGGGAACGCTGATCTAGCGAAAATTTCCCTGCAAAAACATCGTCTAATGCCGATTCAATTTCGTTGATTGAAACTCCTGAAAGAAACCCTAACCTCCCTGTGTTAATTCCGATAATGGGAATATTTGAATCTCGAATAAAGGTAGTAGAATCTAAAAAAGTTCCATCGCCACCAATACTGAACAAGAAATCTGCTTTATCAACAATTTCGTGATGTTTGGTAAACGGAATTACTTTGCTTTCGATTTTAACCCTCGGCTTTAGGTAATCTAAAAAGGTTCGTAAACGAGTAAATCAACTCCCAAGGTGTTTAACTTATCAAAAAACTTTTGAATGTAGGGGGCAAAATTGTCGGTAAATTTTCGTCCGTAAATTGCTACAGCCATTTGTTGCAATGATTAATTAAATATCGAGATATTTCATAAAAGAATCGAATCTATTCTTCACATCTTCTTCTCTTCCGCCAGTATCAAAAGCAGCGGTAACAGTATAGTTGTAACGATTGAAAGTTTGCAGAATAGCACCTAAATCGTTTCGATTGGTTTTAAACGTCAATTGAATTTTGGTGGTGTCGGGGTGAGAAGTAATGAAGCTTCCCAAAATTTTAGCGTTGTTACTTTCTACAATTTGCGCAACCTCGGCTAGTGAATAATCATTAACGTTTAACTCTAATTCTACAATTCCTCCAGCATCACTAACGACAGACATTTCAGCAATCACTTTCATTAACTTTGCAATGGTAATGCTTCCAATGTATTGATCTTTGTCGTTTAATACTGGTATAACAGATAAATTATGGTCGGAAAGTATTTTTACTACCTCAAATAAATGATGGTGGTCGTAGGTAAAAACATTTATTAACGGAACTCCAGATTCGTTAATGGAGTTCGATATAGAATCTAAATCTAGTAAGTCAGATTCGCTTATTATTCCTAAAAACTCACGATTATTCACAACAGGTAAGTGAGAAACTTTGAACTCGTCCATCCAACTTACCGCTTTAAGTGCTGGTTCGTTAGGTTTTAATGGTGGAATTTCTTCTGTTATTAAATCTCTTGCTATCATTCTAGTTAAACGAGTATTTTTGCCCGATTAGTACACAAACATAGATAATTATTGTTCAATGACAAGGTTAAGTGTAAATATCAATAAAGTAGCGACATTGCGTAACGCAAGAGGAGGAAATGTTCCAAATGTGCTACAAGTGGCAACCGATTGCGAACGTTTTGGTGCGCAAGGAATTACAGTTCACCCTCGTCCAGACGAACGGCATATTCGCTACAATGACGTTAGGCAATTAAAACCCGTAGTAAAAACAGAATTTAATATTGAAGGATATCCAAATAAAGAGTTTATGGACTTGGTGTTGGAAGTAAAACCGACTCAGGTTACTTTAGTTCCAGACCCACCAGGAGTATTGACCTCTAATGCAGGTTGGAATACGATCGAAAATGAATCGCTTTTGCAAGAAGTTATTACCGAGTTTAAAAACTCAGGAATTCGAACTTCGATTTTTATTGATGTTGATTTAGCTCAAATTGAAAACACCCCAAAAACGGGTGCAGATAGAATCGAATTATATACCGAATCGTATGCTGTGGGCTATGCGAAAAACAAAGAACAAGC
>JAESTK010000314.1 GCA_016763645.1 Flavobacteriales bacterium | reverse complement strand
TGATAATGTATATGGCGAAAATTGTTGTCCACATACCGTTTAATGTAAAGAAAGTATTTATAAACGAGTCGAAAGAAAATTTCTCCAAACCATGTGTCATTATATCAAACCATCAATCGCATATTGATATCCCTTTGTTGTTAATGCAACACCCAAAACTGATTGTTTTGGTAAACGATTGGGTGTATAATAACCCGTACTATGGCGCAGTTGTTCGTATGGCAGATTTTTACCCCGTTTCTGGTGGATTTGAAGATGGTTTATTAAGCTTAAAAGAAAAAGTAGCCGATGGTTATTCTGTTTTAGTTTTTCCAGAAGGAACTAGGTCTAAAGATTGTAAGATTCAGCGATACCATAAGGGTGCATTTGTGCTCGCGCAAGAATTAAAATTAGATGTTGTTCCAGTTCTTTTGCATGGCGTGGGTCATGTGATGACGAAAGGAGATAACTTTGTAAAAGGAGGTAAAATGACTGTAAAAATTCTACCTAGAATTTTGTTCGAAGACGAATCTTATGGGCTGACAGGCAGGAGAAAAGCTAAAGAAATTGGTCAGTATTGCAGAGATGAGTTCGAAAAGTTAAGAAAAGAGATAGAAATCCCTTCTTATTTTGCTCGTGAAATAGAGAAAAACTACATTTATAAAAGCCCAGGTTTTCCTTGGTACGTGAAAATAAAATTGGCACTTGAGAATAATTATGCGTTTTTTAATTCTATAATTCCTAAGAAAGGAAAAATTGTTGATATTGGTTGTGGATTAGGATATTTTCCGTTTATGTTGCAATTCTTATCTGAAGAAAGAGAAATTTTAGGAATTGATTATGATGAAGATAAAATTGAATTGGCAAATAATTGCGCAGCAAAAGGGCCTAATCTCGAATTTAAATCGGGTGACGCAACAACAATAGAGCTGCCCAAGGCCGATGTTTTCATTTTATTAGACCTTCTACACTATTTACCAAAGAAAAAACAAGAAGTTGTTTTGGAACGTGTTTTTAAGAAAGTAAATGAAGGAGGAATGGTAATTGTTCGCGATGCAGATGCAAGTATGCAAAGTAGAACAAAGGGTACTAAACTGACAGAAATTTTTTCAACCAAAATTATGAATTTCAATAAAACGGAACATCAGTTGGAATTTGTCTCAAGAGATTTTATTATTGAAGTCGCGAAACGAAACAAAATGCAAGTGGAAATTGTTGACAATACCAAACGAACTTCAAATATTACGTATTTAATAAGACCCGCAACATCAGTTATTAACTCCAAATCAATGTAAATATGGATAGCCCGTTAAGGTCCGGAATTGAGCAAGTTGTAGGTGGTGGTAGTAAAAAAATTGTCATTATAGGAAGCGGAATGGGCGGACTTTCCTGCGCAATCATGTTACTAAAAGCGGGACATCAGGTTACTGTGTTAGAAAAAAATAGACAGTTTGGAGGAAATCTTCAAATTTTTGTTCGTGATAAACGTATTTTCGATACTGGAGTACATTACATTGGAGGGCTAGGAAAGGGGCAAAACTTGTATAAGTTTTTTAAGTATTTTGAGATTATGGATGACCTTAAATTACTAAAATGCGATGAAGATTGTTATGATAAAATAACATTTTCGGGAGATGAAAAAGAGTACAGTCATGCGCAAGGGTATGAGAATTTTATAACACAACTGGTCAAAGACTTCCCGAACGAAGAAGTAGGATTGAGAAAATATATTGACAAGCTACAAGAGATCTGTAATCAATTTCCAATTTATCATCTTAAAAAAGAAAGTACCAATGTTATTATTTCAGATTCGTTAGAAATAAATACGCGTGATTTTATTAAGTCATGCACTAATGATGTAAAGCTTCAAAATGTACTCGGAGGAACCAATGCGCTTTATGGAGGTGTTGGTGACGAAACGCCCCTTTATGTTCATGCGCTAATCATTAACTCGTATGTAGAAGGAGCATATAAATGCGTTGATGGTGGCTCACAGATTGAGCGGCTAATGGTGAAAAAAATAAAGGAACTAGGAGGCGAGGTACTAAAATATAAAGATGTAAAACGTATCGTTTGCAACGACCTTGGTGTAGCCGAATTTATAGAAACGGCCGAAGGTGAAAAGTTTGAGGCAGATATTTTCATTTCGAACGCTGATATTAAACAAACCATCGGCATGGTTGAGAATAGTAAGATCCGAAAAGCTTATATAAACAGGATAAATAGCTTAAAATCAACGATATCAGTATTTATTGTAAACGTGGTGCTTAAAGAAAACGCAGTGCCTTATCAAAACTATAATCATTATCACTACTTAACTGATGATGTATGGAAAGGAGTGGAATACAAGGAAAATGAGTGGCCTACACAATACGCTGTGTTTTGCCCACCTAATTCTAAATCAGAAAAATATGCTGATTGCCTCACGTTTTTGGCCTACATGAATTATGAAGACGTAAAACAATGGGAAGAGACTTTTCATACGATACCACATCAAATTAATGAGCGTTCTTCGGAATACCAGCAATTTAAAGATAAGTGTACACAAAAATTGCTTGCCGCAGCCGAGGAGCAATATCCTGATTTAAAAGAGAATATTGTATCCGTACATGCTTCAACTCCGTTAACGTATAGAGATTATATAGGTACAGAAGATGGTTCATTATATGGCATTGCTAAAGATCATAAAGACCCAATAAAAACATTTATTACGCCTAAAACAAAGGTGCCAAACTTATTTTTAACAGGTCAAAATTTGAACATGCATGGAATACTTGGCGTTACTATAAGTGCTTTAGTAACCTGTGGTCAAATAATATCAACTAACGACCTTATAGATAATATCGAGGCAGCTCAGTAATGCCAATATATCGGCTTACTGATGATCTAGTATTTCCGCATCCAACAAATGCAACAGAAGATGGTCTTCTCGCAGTTGGAGGAGATTTGTCCACAGAGCGACTCATTTTAGCGTATCAAAATGGGATTTTTCCTTGGTATAACGATGACGACCCAATAATTTGGTGGTCGCCAAATCCAAGGTGTGTATTGTTTACCGATAAAATTAAAGTATCGAAATCGATGCAAACGCTCTTTCGAAAAAATGCTTTTACAGTAACGCTCGACCAAAATTTTAAGCAAGTAATGTTTGAGTGTAAAGATATTCTGCGGCATGGGCAAGGTGGCACTTGGATTAATACTGATATGCAAGAAGCTTATCTAGAACTTCACAAATTCGGTTTTGCTCATTCTGTCGAAGTTTGGGGTGATACAGGATTAGTAGGTGGGCTTTATGGGGTGTTTATTGGTAATTGTTTTTTTGGTGAGTCTATGTTCGCAAAACAAAGTAATGCTTCAAAGTACGGGTTTATAACGTTGGTAAAAGCCCTGAACAAAGCAGGAGTGGAGCTAATAGATTGCCAAACAACAACTCTTCATTTGTTAAGCTTGGGCGCAGAAGAAATTGACCGGAACGATTTTCTTGAGTATCTGGATAATAATTGTTCAAGCGAGTTCACGCAAGAAAGTTGGGGTAAAGTTGAAATTGAGTTCAACGGAAAAAACTGCTAATTTCGATTTATCAAACAAGAAAACGTACATATCGTTCCTAAATTATCCGTGCCCATTCGGCTTCAAGAATATGGCGTTGCGCTTTTTGAATACGCTTTAACTAAATCGGCACTAAAGAAGGTGTTAAAGAAACGATGTATTAGGGCGAATGATGTTGTTGCAACTACAGCAACTGTTATAAAAGGGGGTGAGCGAATAATTTTAACAACCCCCAAAGAATCTAATCCGAAAATAAAATTGAATTTTAAGCTCGAAGTGTTGTTTGAAGACGAATACATGGCAGTAATTCATAAGCCTGCTGGTATTCTAGTAAGCGGAAATAAATTTAAAACGATTGCTAATGCATTACCACAAAACATTAACAGCAGTAATCTTCCAGACACAACAGTACCACAACCAGTTCATCGGTTAGATTATGCAACCACTGGTATTTTGTTGGTAGGAAAAACGAGTAGTAGCATACGTGCTTTAAATAAGATGTTTGATAATAAAGCGATTGAAAAAATATATTATGCTATTTCTATCGGAGAGATAAACGATCAAGGAGAGATTTCTTTACCAATTGACAACAAGAAATCTCACACAAATTATACTGTGATTAAAACAGTACCTTCGGTACGATTCGGAAAACTCAACCTGATAGAGCTGAATCCGAAAACAGGCAGAAGGCATCAATTACGTAAGCATCTTTCGTGCTTAGGTTCCCCAATATTAGGCGATAAAGAGTATGGAATTGAAAACTTCATATTAAATGGAAAAGGATTATACTTACACGCTTTTTCAATTGAGTTTGTTCATCCGTTTACCAAAGAAACGATTTACCTGAAAGATGAACTAGTGCAGAGGTTTGAAAAAATATTTGGTTCAGTATTTCCTTAAATCGGCTCTATTTCGTTCTAATTAATGAATCAGAACGCTTCAGTGTCAATATTTGAGCTAACCGATTCAAGTGCCCTATACTTTTGTGCCGAACAATAATATTGTTGGTCAAAATTCAATTTGATAGGGCAATTATGAAACGCTATTTTTCTACCATTACTAGATTATGTTTGTTGTGTATTCATCATCAATAAGGCTTACCAGCACTAAGCAGAACACAAATCCGATGTAGCCAAATAGTAAAATTTTAATCAGAAAGAATTCCCCGAGGCTCTGCCTCGTGGGTTTCCGCTTCAACCTCTCCTTGAGGAGAGGTCAAAACTTTGTTA
>JAESTK010000095.1 GCA_016763645.1 Flavobacteriales bacterium | reverse complement strand
AGCTTTTAAGTGAATCTTGATATTCAGTGTAGAGCTTAATCGAAATCCATGCCCAGGCACCAATAATAAAGACTAAAATATAAGAGTAGTGTATTAACCCTATAAAAGAAATCAGAGCGATAATTGCCAATACACCTCCTGCCACTGAAGCTGCAACTTCGTTTATAACACCGTCAATTTTAGCTTGAATACCAAATCGAATTTTTTTGTCGAGCGATTGGTATAAAATTTTGAAAGATGGATTTTGAATGGCTTCTTTTAAAGCAACGGAGAATAATTTGCTTAATGCTACTAGTAAAAAGAAGAATAGAAAATTTGATTCTGCAGGGTCGAATCCAAATAAATGACCTGAAATTACCGCGCCAACAGTAAATAAACCAAGAATTAGAGGCAAGATTAAGAAGGTAACTTTAAGCCCATATGTTTTTACTAATTTGCTATAAACAAACGTTTTAATGAGGAAGCTTAAAATCATCATTGCAGCCGTAAAACTGGAAAGGAATCCAGCCAAATCCACTTCTTCGGGATATTGGGCTTTGGTGACAGCAAGAAACGAGTATTGAACAAAAAATAATGCCACCATGGTAACAGCAACAAAAAGTGCCATCATTCTAATGTAGGGGTCGGTAAATATTTTTAGATAACCATCGTCTCCTTTTTCTTCTTGCTCATCCTTCTTTTCTTCCGTTTCTTGATTCTCGTCAACATTGTAAATTTTCGAGATAATTAATTGGAATAACAGCGCAATAAATAATCCGCCAGCACTAATCAGTAAAAGGTCTTTAATGCTGTCCAGCATTTTTAATAAAACAGGAAGAGCAAAACCGACAATAATAATTCCGAAAACCATTCCCGAATCAACCAAGCCAAAAAGCCTTTTCCCTTGCCTTAAGGAAAACATTCTTAACACCATACCGCTGAAGCCAACAATAGGGATAAGAAGTAAAGGCCCCATCATTAAAAATAATCCGAAAATTAACCATTTGTTATCCGAGATGGTAAGTCCGTACCATATCCCAGCTGTTGCAGCTGCAATAGTTAAGAAATTGAAGAAGGCCAATGTAGAGAATTTCATAGCCGATTGCAGTTTTGAATATATTGCAGCCATTATAATACCAGCTACTCCTGAAAACATATAAGCAAGACCGATCATGTCGGGTTCAAAGGCTTGTAGAAACATCGTTTCGGCAGCAACAACCAAGTTAATATTGAACACACCAATAAAGAAAGATTGGGTAACAAGAAGCGCTACCATTTTTCCTTCACCACGTTCTACGCCTAAAGCTTTATATATAGATGCTAACAATTTAAGCCAAAATTAAGGTGGTCAAAAATAGATAATTAAAGTAATTAATTAAATATTAAATGGTTAGATTACAGTGAGTTTGAAAAATTGATTTACTTTGGAACATTAATAGTATATAAGTACAGTTGTTATTAAAAAATTAGAATATGAAAAAAATAATATTAGCCCTATTTGTAGCCCTTTTGTTTTCAGGAGTAAAAACTTCTTCAGCACAAGGTGCCGATCCCGAAAAAGTATTTAAATACAGTATAAAAGAGAGTAAACTTAATGATTATTTAGCCGAGCGTAAATGGAAAAAAATAGAGACCAGAATCGATGAAGATGGTGAAGAATACTTGCTTTATAGAGTGAAAAGTTTTGGAGGCGGATATTTGTACTTGGCTATTTATCCAGGTAAATTTGTTCATTATCAGAAGTTTAATTCAGAAAAAAGAGATTACTCTCCAATTATGACTTATGATGATTTCTGTATAACGCCCCAAGGTCAAACTACAGAGGAATATTCAATTACCAATGAAAAGTTGTTTATAAAAAACATTCATTTAACTGACCACGAAGATACCGAAAACGAGAACGTTTTTTACGGACAATTGCCTCATCCTGATAAAGCGGATTAAAGAAATTGTGTCATTTCTAATTTTAGGTCCAAAGCCCGACACGTTGTTGGGTTTTTTTATGCGAAATTTGTAGTAAATAGTTTATTGATGATAAAATCGTTAAAGGCAAGAAAAAGTGAATTGGCAAAAGTTGCAAAGCAAATTGAGATATTATCAGATATCGATAATCAACCCCGCTTTGGCGATAAGTTGAGAAACATAGGGCTTTTTCCATTAAAGCCAACTTCAATTGAAATTTTGCAAATTAACTTGGGCTACATGTGTAACCAAACGTGCGAACATTGTCATGTAGATGCAGGCCCCGATCGTAAAGAAATTATGTCCAAACAGACCATGCAATATTGTCTAGATGCCATTGATAAATCTACTATAAAAACAGTTGATTTAACAGGTGGAGCTCCAGAAATGAACCCTAATTTTGTTTGGTTTGTCGAGCAACTTTCCAATAGAAACATTCATATAATCGTAAGGAGTAATCTTACAATATTAGTGGCGAATAAAAAATACAATACGTACCCACAATTTTTTAAAAAACACAAAGTTGAAGTCATAGCCTCATTACCCTGTTACACTAAAGAAAATACAGACAAACAAAGAGGTGATGGTGTTTTCGAAGCTTCACTACGGGCTCTAAAAATACTCAACGAAGTTGGCTACGGTAGGGAGGGTAGCGGCTTAAAACTAAATCTTGTTTTTCATCCAGGAGGAACTTCTATTGCATCAGCGCAAGAGGTTCTAGAAAGGGATTATAAAACAAATCTTAAAAATGATTTTGATATCGAGTTCAATAGTTTATATACCATAACAAACTTACCTATAAGTCGATTTTTAGATTATTTGCTGGTTGTTGGCAAATATCAAGAATACATGACGAAATTGGTAGAGGCATTTAATCCCGCTGCTGCAAAAAATGTAATGTGCCGTAATACAATTTCGGTAGGTTGGGATGGTGGCTTATATGATTGCGATTTCAACCAAATGTTGCAAATGAAGGTCGAAAAAAAATCGCCCCAACACATAAAAAACTTCGATGAAAAACAGCTTGAAAATCGGTCAATTGTATTGAATAATCATTGTTATGGTTGTACTGCTGGCGAAGGTTCCAGTTGTCAGGGTTCGTTAACCTAAAATTAATACTTTTACAAGGTGCCAGCTGAAAATATTTTAATAATATTTATTCGTAATCCCGAATTGGGAAAGGTTAAAACACGATTGGCAAAAACAGTTGGCGATAAAAAAGCACTCGAAATTTATCAAGATTTGCTGAAGCATACCAATCTCATTACCTCGAGCTGTTCTGCTGATAAAGCAATTTTTTATTCCCATTTTATTGACGATTATGATAGCTGGAGTAACGTGGTTTATCAAAAATTTGTTCAAGAAGGCGGGTCCGATTTAGGTGCAAGAATGGAAAACGGTATTGAGCTGGTACTGAAAAGAGGCTATGAAAATGTAGTGTTAATAGGTAGTGACTGCCTAGAATTAACTGCACAGGGCATAGAAGAAGCTTTTTATGCACTGAATAAACACGATGTTGTAGTTGGGCCAGCGAAAGACGGAGGGTACTATTTGTTGGGAATGAAAAAAACGCATCACGAATTTTTTAAAAACAAAAAGTGGAGTACCGAAGATGTATTTTTGGATACCTTATTGGATATCGAAAATTTAGGACTTAGCTACCTGTTATTAGACACACTTTCGGATGTCGATTGCGAAGATGATTTAAAGCAGGTAGAGGCATAACATGATTTCGTTGAGCATTATTATCCCTGCGCTTAACGAATCGGGAAACCTTAGTCAGCTTCTTCCGTACTTGCAAGATAACTCAAGTGAAGTAACGGAAATTATTGTTGTTGATGGTGGCAGCGAGGACAATTCAGTAAAAATCGCGAAACAATGTAATGTACAAATCTTAAAAACAAAGCGAGGGCGGGCCGTGCAAATGAATAAAGGCGCAACAATAGCAAAAGGAAAACGGTTATATTTTTTACATGCCGATACTAAGCCACCTAAAAATTTCGAAAAATTAATTTTAGAAGCTAATTCAGTTTCAGGTTGTTTTAGAATGAAATTTGACAAAAATCACTGGTTGTTAAATTTTTATTCATGGTTCACTCGGTTTAATTGGAAAGTTTGTCGAGGAGGAGACCGTTCTCTTTTTGTTAATAAAACACTTTTTGATAAATTAAATGGGTTTAAAGAAGTTCCTTTACTAGAAGATTATGAACTAGTAAACAGGCTCTTGCAAAACAGTTCCTTTGTTGTACTCAAAGAAAGCGTTACAACTTCCTCAAGAATGTATGAAAAATATGGTTTTTTGAGGCTTCAGCTTATTTATGCTTACATTCATTTACTTTGGTTTTTTGGAACAGATGAGTACAAACTAATGCGAAAATTAAACAATTTTCTGAGTTAATTTTAAGAACAACAAGCGAACTAATCTGTTATTTTTACGTTTCTGCAAAAGCATAAAAAATATTACTGTAACTACTTGAACGTTCAATATCTCATATCAATATGGATTACTTTTATTTGCTTTGGGATCAAGGCACAAACAGGATGTGAAATATCAAACAAACCTTTTCAAGATGGAGAGCTGTTGACTTATAATGTGTCGTACGATTGGGGCTTTATAACATTAAACGCAGGAGAAGTAGTTTTTGAAGTTAACGAAGAAAATAAATTTGATAATCGTGTATATCATTTAGAGGGTACAGGTAGAACCTACGAGAATTACGATTGGATGTATAAAGTTCGAGACAAGTACGATACATGGGTTGATACAACAGACCTGAGCACTTTTTTATTCTACAGAACTGCCAATGAAGGTGGTAAAAAATATGCTAATTATTATACTTTTAATAGAGAAATAGATTCGATATATACAAAGTCGATAACCGAAAAAGAAACAGTGTACGATACGTTAGCCTACGAAAATTGTCTGTTCGATGTACTTTCTCTTGTTTATTATTGCCGCACAATAGATTTCACATCTTTAGAATTAAATCAAAAAATACCTTTAACACTTATTTTAGATGGAAAACGAACTGAAATATACGTTCGCTATTTAGGAACAGAACTGCAAGAAATTGAGGATATTGGTACGTTTAACACAGTTAAATTTAGTGCTTTATTGATTGAAGGGGCCATGTTCAGCGGAGGAGAAGATATGTATATTTGGTTAACGGATGATAAAAACCGATTTCCAGTAAGGGTACAGGCAGATATTTTAATAGGGTCGGTTAATGCAATATTAAAAGAGTATTCGAGTTTAAAGTACCCTCTAACTTCGATAATTAACGAGTAAATGGCAAACACAGAAAGTAAACTTTGGTGTCTTGAACAGATTAATATTCTGAACAATTTCACGACCGCAGAATTAGCTGAAGTTGAAAAGAAATCGGTTTTGCGCGCATTCGATAAAAAGGTAAATATCTATTTTCCCGGAGACCCTGCCAATGTCGTGTATTTACTAAAAAGTGGGCGAGTTAAAATCGTTACCATGGGTGGAAACGGAAAAGAAATTATAAAGAATATTTTATATCCAGGTGAAATCTTCAGAGAATTATCGATAGCTACTGGGGGAGAACGAGAAGATTATGCGATTGCTTTAGATAAGGATGTTAAATTATGCACGATTTCATATAAAGAAATACTCGAAATAATGGATAAAATACCACGACTTCAATATAGAATAACAAAGACAATTGGAGAGAAGGTGGTAAACATGGAACGTAAGTTTAACTCACTTCTATTTCAATCATCAGAGCAACGTGTTGTTTTATTTCTTATAGAAATGGCTGCCAAAATTGGAACTCCTGTTGGTACTGAGATTTCTATAAAGCATAATCTTTCTCATGAAGAAATCGGAAATTTAACGTGCACTTCTAGACAAACCGTAACAACGGTTCTCAACGAATTAAAACGTAAAGATGAAATATACATGGAGCGTAAAAAAATTCTAATTCGAAATATTCAAAACTTAAAGCGATGGATGCAAACGCAATAATATATATCGCTCCAAATTGTCATGAGTGTGATAAGGTATTAGAATTCGTAAAGGAAAAAAATATCCAAGTTCAAATTAGGAATCTCGAAACACAAAAAGATAGAATAGAACAGCAAATTTTGATTTATCCAGCGTTGTGCAATAATGATAAAGTGATTGCATACGGAACAGATATTTTGAGGTATTTGACATGAATATGGCTATTTTATTATTAATTTAAGATTATAGATAGTTCACGAGAAAATCATTTCGGAAAATAATATTACATTCACATCATATTTTTAGTAATGACCAAAACTGTCCGATTAGTTTTTATTTTATTGATATTTGTTAGTTGCTCTAAAGTTCCGATAACTGGGCGAAAACAGCTAAACCTATTGCCTGAATCACAGTTAATAGGAATGAGCAATACTCAATATACTCAATTTTTATCGACCAATAAAAAAGTAGAAAATACGAAACCCGATGCGGCTATGGTTCAGCGTGTGGGGAGCAAAATAGCGAAAGCAGTAGAAGAGTTTCTGAAAAAAGATGGCTCAAGTAAGCGCGTAGCTGGTTTTAATTGGGAATTTAATTTAGTTGAAGACAACACGGTTAACGCTTGGTGTATGCCAGGTGGTAAAGTTGTTGTTTACACAGGAATTATGAGCGTAACCAAAGATGAAGCCGGTTTGGCGGTTGTAATGGGGCACGAAATTGCTCACGCAATAGCGCGTCATGGTAACGAACGAATGAGTCAGCAACTAGCAATGCAAGCAGGTGGAATTTCGCTTAGTGTTTTAACTTCCGACCAGCCAGAATTAGCAAGGGGATTGTTTTCTCAAGCCTATGGTTTAGGGTCTAATCTTGGAATTTTGGCATATTCGAGAAATCACGAATCTGAAGCCGATAAATTAGGACTTGTTTTTATGGCAATGGCAGGTTACGATCCAAGAGAAGCTCCAAAATTTCGGGAAAGAATGTCCGCTCTTGGCGGCCAAAAGCCACCAGAAATGTTAAGTACACACCCAAGTGGTGAAACAAGAATTTCAGAATTGAATGATTTCATGATCGAAGCCTTAAAATATTACAACTGATGACAATAACTGGAATTATCTTTTTGCTACTGATAGGCGTTATTCTCGTTTTATTAGAAATTTTGGTAATCCCAGGCGTTGGCGTTGTGGGAGTTATAGGTGCTTTAATGATGTTTCTGGGAGTCTATTTTGCATACCAAATAGATGTAACATATGGCCATCTCTTACTAGGAGGTTCTGTTATGTTTTCTGCTATAAGCGGATTTATGGCTTTTCGAGCGGAGACATGGGATCGGTTTTCGTTAAAAAAGGAACTAAAAGGAAAAGTAAATGTTATCGACAATCAGTTGATCAAAGTTGGTGATAAAGGGCTGTCTGTTTCGCGATTGGCTATCGCTGGGCAAGCAAGGTTTAACGAGAATCTTTTTGAAGTACATTCTAAGTATGGTATGATAGAAAATAATGTTAATATTGAAGTCGTTAAAATAGAATCAAATAAAATAATAGTAATTAAATTAAATTAATATGGGAGATTTAGCAGGAATGGCGGTTGTAGGTATCGGGTGTTTTATAGGACTAATGATATTGTTGTATGTAATACCTGTGGCCCTTTGGTTTCAGGCAGTAGTTTCAGGAGCTAAAGTTTCTATGTTTCAGCTCATTTTCATGAGGTTTAGAAAAGTTCCCCCTTCTTTAATAGTTAATGCGAGGATTAACGCTAAAAAAGCGGGTATTGATATCTCTACAGATATGTTGGAATCCCACTATATGGCTGGTGGTAATGTATTGAATGTAGTTAACGCCCTAATCTCTGCTGATAAAGCAAATATAGCACTAGACTTTCAAGCAGCAACGGCTATCGATTTAGCAGGTAGAGATGTGCTCGAAGCAGTTCAAATGTCGGTAAACCCTAAAGTAATCGATACTCCTCCTGTTACAGCTGTTGCTAAAGACGGTATTCAACTAATCGCAAAAGCGAGAGTAACTGTTCGTGCTAACATTAAGCAATTAGTTGGTGGCGCAGGAGAAGACACCATTTTGGCGAGAGTTGGTGAAGGAGTTGTTTCTTCTATTGGTTCAGCGGCTTCGCACAAGGCCGTTTTGGAAAATCCAGACTCTATTTCTAAAGTTGTTTTGGGGCGTGGTTTAGATACAGGAACTGCGTTCGAAATACTTTCTATCGATATTGCTGATGTAGATATAGGTAAAAATATTGGTGCAATTCTTCAAATTGACCAAGCAGAGGCAGATAAAAATATCGCACAAGCAAAAGCAGAAGAAAGAAGAGCAATGGCAATAGCCGAAGAGCAAGAAATGAAAGCAAAAGCGCAAGAAGCGAGAGCAAAAGTTATTCTTGCGGAAGCAGAAATACCAATGGCGATAGCCGAATCGTTTAGAAGCGGAAACCTCGGTATAATGGATTATTATAAAATGAAAAACATTCAAGCCGATACCGAGATGAGAGATTCTATTTCGAAGCCAGGAAATAAACCTAAAAAATAGAAATTATGGATGCGGGTAAAGCTTTACATTTATTAATCGAGGGGAACGATCGGTATGTAGCCGACAATGAAAATATTGATACGTCAGCAAGTGTACGGTCTAGCCTTGTTTCAGGGCAGAGCCCTTACGCAATAATACTAAGCTGTGCAGATTCGAGAGTAATTCCTGAAGCAATTTTTGATGCAAGCGCAGGGCAAATATTCGTTTGCAGAGTTGCAGGAAACATTGCAAATGCTTCTACTGTAGCGAGTATAGAATATGCCGTTGCTCACTTAGGCACAAAACTAATCATGGTGTTAGGTCACGAAAGTTGTGGCGCAGTAACTGCTGCAATAGCAGGGGTTAAGGAGAGTCCTAGCTTAGCTCATTTACTTGAGCAAATCGAACCGGCAGTGAATGAATGTAGTTCTACTGAGATAAATGATGTTGTACGGTGTAATGCTGAGTTAACAGCTAAAGAGCTCTTAGCTAAATCAGAAATTATTAGTGGGGCAGAAGGTATTAAAATCGTTTCCGGATTTTACAATCTAGGTTCGGGTCAGGTTGATATTCTTTAGCTGTTAATTATGACGGTTCAATAATGCTGTGGCGAATTTCGTTTAGCTTTATGGTTATTTTAGCCAGTTGAGTATCCGTAATTTCGGTGTATCTTGTGTTGATGTATTTGCCTGTAGTATCCGTCATTGCTTTCATCAAAATTTCTTCGTCTAAATCAACGCCATCGTAAAGTAGTTTTAGTTGAGTTAAATCATCAATCAGTTGCCCAAACAACGGCTCGGTTTGAAAGTTGTTTAGTAACTTAATAAATTGTTCGAGAATCAATTTCTGTTCACCAATTTTGGCATTTAAAGTTTCGTTATTAAATTGAGAGTTGTAAGTTACGGTTGCAGCAATATGAACGGCCTCCAACCAACTTCCGACTATTAATAATAAGCTGGTATTGTATCGTTCGTTTTCTCGTAAATGAGCATCCATTTTTGCAAAAACTGCACCCGTCAAGGGGAAAATGGAATCGGTTAACTTCCCACTTTCTCTAATTTTTTCAACTCGTTCTCTGCTAATAAATTGAGCGATATCTAAATCAGAAGCTAAATCGTATATTACTTTAAGGTGTTCAGTCAATAAGTCATCTTGTTCGTAAGTGCCTATATAACCTAAATCGGTTCCGTAAATCCCTAAGTTAATTGCTTTTCTAAAATTGGTTGTATAGCTCTGTGCATTTAAGGGGTTGTTGAGCGTTAGTGCAGAAAATGGAGCGCCAGAAGCCTTAATGGTTGCTGTAATTTGATTTGCAGATGGAATGGTTGAAATTATAGAATTCACTTCGCTTAAAGGTGTAATTTCTGTTATTATAGTCTGTTTTGCTTGATTCTCTTGAAGCGAATCATCGACTATGAGTTGTTGTTGAGTTGATTTGTTTTCACAACTTAATAATAAAATAATTGAAGCGAATATTGTTATTGTTTTTTTCATCGAAACTAAATTAATATACCGCAAAGTAATAAAATCGTACAACACACATAACATTTGTTAATAAAAGTTAGACGTGCTGTTAAATAATGGCGATTTGTGTGGGTAATTTCACCATGAATAAAATTTTTAGAAATGATGCGTGTTTATTTATTTATGATATTGATATCTAGCCTGTTAAGCTTTAGGTGTGTTAGTGGGGTAATTCAAGACACAGTGAAGCCTTCGGTTAAAGATTCAGCAGCAGGTGGTGATGAAATAATTGACCCAACTATTTTTGATATGAGCGAATCTGCTTGGGTTGATTCGGTTATGCAAACCTTAACATCAGACCAAAGAATTGCTCAATTATTTATGGTTGCAGCATATTCTAACAAAGATCAAACTCATGTTGATGCAATATTAAAGTTGGTTGAAGAACAAAAAATTGGTGGGTTAATCTTTTTTCAAGGCGGCCCAATTAGGCAAGCGAAGTTGACCAACTTGTATCAATCCAAATCAGATGTCCCATTGCTGTTATCTATAGATGCAGAATGGGGGCTTGCAATGAGATTGGATAGCACTGTGAAATACCCTAGGCAAATGATGCTGGGAGCTATACAAAATGATGCTCTTATTTATAAAATGGGAGAAGACATTGCAGAGCAATGTAAACGATTAGGTATTCATGTAAATCTAGCTCCCGTAATTGATGTAAATAACAACTCCAAAAACCCAGTGATTAATAGTCGGTCTTTTGGTGAAGATAAGGTTAACGTTGCAAACAAAGGTGTTGCCTACATGAAAGGAATGCAAGACCACCATGTAATGGCAAACGCCAAACACTTCCCAGGTCATGGCGACACAGATTCTGATTCTCACAAATCGCTACCGATTATTAGTCACGACTTAGCACGGTTAACCGATATAGAATTGTATCCATTTCGCCATTTAATCGAATCGGGTATAGCCAGTATGATGATTGCTCATTTGTATATTCCCGCTTTAGATTCTACACCCAATCAAGCGTCAACATTATCTAAGCCAATTGTAACGGGATTGTTAAAAGAAAAAATGTGCTTCGAAGGCTTAATCTTTACTGACGCACTAAACATGAAAGGGGTTAGTGCTTATTTCGAGCCGGGTGTTGTTGATGTAAAAGCGTTATTGGCAGGTAACGATGTGTTACTTTTTTCAGAAGATGTGCCAACAGCAATGAAAGAAATAAAAAAAGCGATAGAAGCAGGGCAAATCACCCAATCTGAAATTGATGCACGATGTCGAAAAATTTTAATAGCAAAACAATGGGTAGGGCTAAATGAGTACAAACCAGTTGAGTTAAAAAACTTGTACGAAGATTTAAACAAACCAGAATACTATTCCCACAATCGAAAATTGTATGAAAACGCAATGACTATACTGAAAAATGACGGATCGTTACTTCCTCTAAAAAAGATTGATTCACTTAAAATTGCATCGTTAGCAATTGGAGACATTAAGGTGAATACGTTTCAAAAAGCATTGAGCAGATATGCAGATGTTAAGCATTTTAATGTTCCGAGCAATCCAACTGATGATCAAATATTCAATGCACTTTCGTCTCTAAACGATTTCGATTTAGTAATTGTGAGTGTTCATAGAACTAATGAGCGTCCAAGTAAGAATTTTGGCGTTACAACTCAAGCCATTAAATTGGTAAATACATTACAACAAAAGAAAACAGTTGTGCTCGATGTTTTTGCTAACCCATATTGTTTGGCTAAATTTCATGGAGCTGAAAATGTTGATGCTTTAATTGTTTCGTACCACGATAGGGCTTTTGCCGAAGAAGCATCCGCGTCTCTCATTTTTGGTGGAATTAAAGCTACGGGACATTTGCCGATAACGGCATCAGAGCATTTTAAATTACACGATGGCTTAGAAACATCTGAAGTCATTAGATTGCGATACGGAAGCCCTGAAGATGTTGGGATGAGCACCGAAAGTTTAGCTCAAATCGATAAAATTTGTAAGTCAGGAATTGCTGATAAAGCCTTTCCAGGATGCCAAGTAGTTGTACTAAAAGAAGGAAGTGTTATTTATCAAAAATCATTTGGACACCACACTTACGAAAAGAAAAGAGAAGTTAAAAATGACGACATATATGATATCGCATCCATAACTAAAATAGCATCGACAACATTGTCGTTGATGTATCTACAAGACCAAGGTAAACTGGATTTAGATTACAGTCTTTGCGATTATATTCCAGAAATGGTTGACACAACGGTTTATCAAAACATGGTACTTCGCGATATGTTATCGCACCAAGCGGGGTTGGTTTCTTGGATTCCCTTTTATAAAGCAACGCTTATTAAAGGAATGCCCAGATTTGATATATACAGTCAAGCTCAGTCGAATTTGTATAGCAACAGAATAGCCGAAGATTTTTATATTAAATCCGAATATTCTGATGTAATAATTAGGAGAATATTAGGCACATCACTTAAAACACCAGGTAGATATAAATATAGTGATTTGGGGTATTATTTATTTCAAAAAGTTATCGAGAAAGAAACCCAACTACCGTTAGATAGCTTTGTTTCAAAAACGTTTTACGAACCTATGGGGTTAACCACAATGGGCTATAAACCTAGAACTCGTTTCGGTTTGGATAGAATTACCCCAACCGAGTACGACATGTTATTTAGAAAACAATTGGTGCATGGCGATGTACACGACCCAGGCGCATCTATGCTGGGAGGTGTCGGTGGGCATGCAGGTGTGTTTTCGAGTGCCGGAGATTTAGCTAAATTAATGCAGATGTACGTCAACGGAGGAACATATGGGGGTAAACGTTACATTTCTGAAGCAACGCTAAAAGAGTTTACAGATTGCCAAAATTGTACAGGTAAAGAAGGTGAAAATAGGAGGGGAGCAGGTTTCGACAAACCTGTACGTGTAGGTACTGGTGGACCACATGCCAATGTATTTCTTT
>JAESTK010000094.1 GCA_016763645.1 Flavobacteriales bacterium | reverse complement strand
TATTATTGATAGTTGAACCATCATTTAGCCCAATAAAGCGATTACTTCTAAATGCTTTTACCCATCCTTTTACTGTAACCTCTGTACCTGTTGCATTGTTCTGCAACAATTCTTTAATTTTTGTTCTTCTCATTTCGAATAATAATTATAGACTGCAAATTTAATTTTTTGTTTCGCAGTAATGAGTAATCGTGACAATTGATTTTTTCCATTCACGGTTTAATTTTTACCACTTGTAGAAAACATTGGAAACAAAAATACAATAGAAACGTTTCCTTTGTTTTTGATTTTATATATTTGTCCCAGAAATGGACGATAAATTTTCAGAAATAGTATTAAAATCGAGTGAAGTTTTCATGCGCCATGGGCTTAAGAGCGTTACCATGGACGATATTGCTCGTGAAATTAAGGTGTCGAAAAAAACGCTTTATAAATACGTAAAAGACAAATCTGACCTTCTTTGTAATGTAATGCAGGGCCATTGTAGTTGCGATACGATGGTAATGGACGAAATCCTAAACCGAAAACTTAATGCCATTGACGAAATTATTGAAATCGGGAGATATGTTGCTGGTCAATTAAAGATGATGCATCCATCTATCCATTACGATATGGAAAAATATTACCCCGAAGTATGGGAGATTTTCGAAAATCATAAAGCAGATTATATCTATGGATGTGTTGCAGATAATATGGCTCGAGGAATAAAAGAAGGCTTGTATCGTGACAATTTGAATATTGAAATAATGACCAAACTCTATTTATCTAAAATCGACTTGGTATTCGATGCAACCATTTTTCCTCCAAACAAATTCAACTTTGTTGAGGTTTATACTGAGTTATTGAGGTATCACATTAAAGGAATAGCGAGCGATAAAGGGGTAGAGTACCTTAGAGAAGAAATAAAAAACGAAAACTTAAATTTTTACCAATGATAAAATTTAGTTTAACCATACTTGTTGTGGCCGCAACTGCGCTGAGTTTTGCACAAACAGACTCATCTGGAACAGCATTTACTTTAGCTCAAGCACAAGAATATGCAGTTACAAACTCATACCGAGCGCAACAAGCAAAGGCACAAGTACTAATTACGATAAAGAAAAAGAAAGAAATTCGAGCAATCGGTCTTCCTCAAGTCAATGGTGCAGTAAAATTTCAAAACTTTTTAGATATTCCTACAACACTAGTTCCTGCAAATGCATTTAACCCGTTGGCACCAGAAGGTGAATTCGCAGAATTACAATTCGGCACAGATTACACTACTAGCGCAGGGGTAACGGCCTCTCAGATTTTATTTGATGGCTCGTATTTGATAGGGTTAAAACTCGCTGACGATTACACAGGGCTTTACACTCAGCAAGAAGAAAAAACATTGATTCAAGTTAAAGATGACGTAGCCAGAGCATATTACGCGGCTCTTGTGGCTTTTGAAACAAGAGAGTTACTACAAGCAACGTTAGTATCAATGCAACACACCCTTGTTGAATTACAACAGATGAATACCCAAGGATTTATAGAAGAATTGGCAGTTGACCAACAAGAACTACAAGTATCTAATTTGCAAAACAATATCTCATCGATAGATAGACAAATTGATATGGGATTAAAATTGTTGAAGATAAATATGGGATTAGATATTGACGAAAAAATCACGTTAACCGAAGATTTAGAAACGATTTTAGCCAGTTTAAACTATGAAGATTTGGCGAATCAAAACTTCTCGGTTGAAAACAATGTTGACTATCGATTATTGCAAACCAACCAAAACATCATGAAGCTAAGTTTACAAAACGAACAGTTTGCTAACTTACCCAGTCTCTCCGCTTTTTTAACCATACCCAAAACAACATGGCAAACGATCTCAATTTCGAAACGTGGTATCCCACAACTCTATGGGGAATAAATGCTAGTGTTCCGATTTTTGGTAGCGGTTCAAGGATGTATAAAACACAAATTGCAAAAATTGAATTAGAAAAATCTGCTATGCAATTAAGCGAAGTCGAACAATTTGTAAAACTCGAAGCTAGTTCTTCTAAATCAGAATTGAAAAACGCGTATGAAATGTATTCTGTTTCTGGAAAAAATGTCGAGTTAGCCGAAAAGATATACAACACAACACTCATAAAATTTAAAGAAGGACTTGCAACAAGCACCGAATTAGCAAAATCACAAGAACAGAACATAGAATTTCAACGACTATATATTCAGTCGTTATTTCAATTATTGAATGCAAAAAGCAAATTAGATAAAGCACATAATAACTACTAAGATGAAGAAAGTTATAATCACATTATTGGCCACCGCAACTTTGATTGCTTGTGAGGCGCCAAAAGATGAATCTCAATTAGGAAAACTAAGGCAAGAAAAGGACTCATTAAAAGAAGTGTACACAGAAATTTCAGCAAAGATGGCAGAGTTAGATGCGCAAATTGCAGTATTGGATACCGCGACAGAAGTGCACATTCCGTTGGTAACCGTTTCTCAGATAGAGGTAAAAGGGTTTGAGCATTATTTTGTTGTTCAGGGAGCTGTTGAAGCAGATAAAAACGCATTAGTTTATCCTGAAGCAATGGGCGAAATTGTTGCCATTCGTGTTAAAGAAGGCCAATCTGTTTCTAAAGGAGATGTAATTATGGAATTGGACGCAAAGTTGGTTCGTGCGCAAATAAACGAATTGGAAACTAGCTAGCTTTTGTGAAAGAAATCTTCGAAAAGCAAGAAAAATTGTGGAATCAAAAAATTGGTTCAGAAATTCAATACTTAGAAGCAAAAAACAACAAAGAGGGGTTAGAACAAAAAATGAAAACATTAAAAGCCCAGTTAGATTTATATATCGTTCGAGCACCTTTTGCAGGAACTATTGATGAAGTTGTACCAAAAGTAGGAGAGGCTGCAGCACCTCAAATGCCGGTTGCGAGAGTTGTTAATTTAAATCAAGTTTACCTCAAATCCGATGTTTCTGAAAACTATATTTCTTCGGTAAAAAAAGGAACACCAGCTAAAATTTATTTCTCGTCTATAGATAAGTCTTGGGTAACTTCTGTAAATCGTTCGGGAGCGTACATAAATGCAAATAACAGAACGTTTAAAGTTCGGTTCGATACCGAAAATTCTTCTGGCGAACTTATCCCTAATATGCTCGCTGATATTCATATTCTAGATTACGCACTAGATTCTGCCGTTGTAATTCCTTCACGAATTATTCAGGAAGATAGACAAAGAAATGAATACATATATGTTTCAGATAAAAGTAGTGGTAACGATGCTAAGGTGAAGAAAATTGTAATAAAAACTGGGATGAGTTATAAAGGTGAAACCGTTGTTTTAGAAGGATTATCGGGCAACGAAATGTATATCGATCAGGGCGCACGGAGCGTTCAAGACGGAGACATTGTAGAAGTATCGACTAACTAAAAAAGTACGATAATGGAAAAACAAAGCAAAAAAGGACTCAAGGAGTTTGGGCTTTCTAGCCTGTCGGTAAACAATAAAGTTACCGTATTTGTAATTACCGCCATCATTTTATTGGCAGGAGTAAGCTCGTATATTTCTATGCCGAGAGAGGCTTTTCCTGAAATTGTAATGCCAGAAATTTATGTTGGAGTTCCGTACCCTGGAAATTCTCCGTTAGATATCGAAAAACTAATTTCTCGCCCTTTAGAGAAAGAAATAAATACAATTACCGGCATCGATAAACTGACATCAACTTCGGTTCAAGGGTATTCAACTATTCAAGTAAAATTTGATTTTAACGTAACACCTGCACAAGCACTTCGAAAAGTGAAAGACGCTGTTGACAAGGTAAAAAGTCAGCCAAGTTTTCCGAAAGATTTACCAGCCGAACCGAATGTTTTTGAAATGAATTTTTCAGAGCAAATGCCCGTCATGAATGTGAATTTGTCGGGTGATTTCTCAATGGATATGCTCAAAGAATACGGAGAAATAATTGAAGATAAAATTGAAGAAATTCCGCAAGTAACTAAGGTAGATATTCGTGGCGTTCAAGAAAAAGAGGTCAAAATTCTGCTCAATGTTCAAAAAATGGAAGCAATGCAAATTAGCTTTCGAGATGTAGAAACAGCCATAGCTAACGAAAATATGACTATTTCTGGGGGCGATGTTATCGTTGACGGCATTCGTAGAACTGTACGAACGGTTGGCGAATTTGACGACTGGCGTGATATCGAAAATACGATTGTAAAGCAAGAAAAATTCAATATTGTATACCTCCGAGATATAGCCACAGTGGAGTTCGAACCGAAAGACATAGAATCGTTTGCACGTGAATTTGGAAAACCTGTTGTAATGCTCGATGTTTTTAAACGAGGTGGCGAAAACCTGTTAGAGGCTTCGGATGCGATTAATGCGATAATTAAGGATTTGCAAAAAACTCAGTTTCCTAAAAGCTTGGTAGTTACCATTACCAACGACATGTCTGAGAAAACCAGAACGCAGGTGGCAGATTTAGAAAACAGCATTATTTTCGGGATGATTTTGGTAGTTGGAGTACTGCTCTTTTTCTTGGGATTAAGAAACGCATTGTTTGTTGGTCTCGCAATTCCATTATCTATGTTTACTGCATTTATGGTGTTAAGCGCTATGGGAGTTACACTAAATATGATGGTACTATTTTCATTGGTTTTAGCATTAGGGATGTTGGTTGATAATGGAATTGTAATTGTTGAGAATATCTATCGACTAATGGACGAAGGTTATTCGAAATCTAATGCAGCTAAATATGGTGCGGGTGAAGTTGCTTGGCCGATTATAGCTTCTACAGCAACAACGTTGGCTGCTTTTTTACCATTAGCCATTTGGCCGGGAATGATGGGCGAATTTATGTTCTACCTTCCCATGACGTTGATGATCGTACTAGGTTCTTCTTTGTTTGTCGCTTTGGTGATAAATCCTGTTTTCACAGCTGTTTTTATGAAGGTTGAAGAATCACAGTCAACAACTAAAAAGACGTTATTGGTTTCCCTTGGCATTGCAGCAGTTGGTGCTATGTTTACCATTGGGGGAACAATGGGTTTTGGTAACTTTTTAATTTTCTTAGGAATGATGGTTGCGGTAAATGCAGTTGTTTTAGCTCCTGCAACAAAAGGATTTCAGAATACTTTTTTACCTAAATTAGAATCGGGTTATAAACGGTTTTTATCATTCGCATTATCTGGAAAAAAGCCCTATTTTTTTCTTGGAGGCATTGTACTAATATTGTTTATGTCATTTGGATTGTTGGGTGCTTTTATGCCCAAAGTCCTTTTCTTTCCAATCAATCAACCTGCATATCTAAACGTATTTATTTCGTTGCCAATTGGAACGGATATTGACGAGACAAACGAAGTAACATTAAAAGTTGAAGATAGAATCAAAACGTATTTTGATAAGGAGATTACTACCGATGCAGGAGAAACGCTGCCAAGAAGTTTTATCGTTCAGTCTGTTATTGCGCAGGTGGGGAAAGGAGCGTCCGACCCTGCCCAAGGTGTTTCAATGAACAATACTCCCGAAAAAGCTAGAATAATGGTTTCGTTCAGAGAATTTGCAGACCGAAAAGGAGTAGAAACTTCTCAAATAATGAAAGATTTACGGAAACGACTAAGGGGTATTCCTGGAGTTCAGATTGTGGTTGATAAAAATGAAGACGGGCCTCCTCAAGGTAAACCGATTAATATCGAAATTGCTGGAGACGATTATCAAGGCTTGATAGATGAAGCTGAGCGCATGAAGCAGTTTATCAAAAAATCTAAAATACCTGGAATTGAAGAATTGAAGTTAGATATTGAAGTTGGAAAACCAGAACTTATTGTAAAAGTTGATCGTCAAAAAGCGAGAAGACTAAATGTTTCTACCGCTCAAATTGGTTCTACGATTCGTACAGCACTTTTCGGAAAAGAGGTCTCAAAATACAAAGAGGGTGAAGATGATTACGATATTGTTATTCGTATGGAAGATGATTCTCGATACAATCAAGAGGCATTGTTAAATCAAAAAATTACGTTTAGAGACCCTTCAAACGGCAAAATTAGCCAGGTGCCTATTTCTTCCGTTGCGACTTTAGAAAAATCGTCAACTCTTAGTGCCGTTAAGCGAAAAGATTTAAAGCGTTTGGTTACTATTCAATCCAATGTATTGGAAGATTACAACCCAACAGAAGTAGTTGAGGCAATAAAAGAACGCCTAAAAGATTATGAGGTTGGCGAAGGCAGCAAGTGGAAATTTACAGGTCAGCAAGAAGAACAAGCCAAAGAAATGAGTTTCTTAAGTTCAGCCTTGATGATTGCGGTATTCTTAATTTTCTTAATAATTGTAGCACAATTTAACTCTATCTCAGCACCATTTATTATTGTTTTCTCAGTGGTATTGAGTTTAATTGGAGTATTCTTAGGGTTAGTTATTTTCCAAATGGATTTTATCATCATCATGACTATGATCGGAATCATTTCTTTGGCAGGAATTGTAGTAAACAACGCTATCGTACTGATTGACTATACTAAGCTTCTAATGAAACGTAAGGCAATCGAATTGTCTTTAAAAGATGGGGAAAAGCTCACAATGGAACAGGTAATTGATACAATTGTAGAAGGTGGAAAAACCAGATTACGCCCCGTTTTGTTAACTGCGATAACAACTATTCTTGGTTTACTGCCAATGGCTGTTGGGTTGAACATTAACTTCTTTACCCTGTTTTCTGAATTAGATGCGCACATGTATATTGGGGGAGATAATGTTGTTTTTTGGGGTCCAATGTCTTGGACTATCATCTTTGGGTTAACATTCGCAACGTTTTTAACGCTAGTAATTATTCCTGTTATGGTGTTAATTGCTACAAAAATTAAGTTCGCTGTTTTTAAGTCTGTTGAATATTAAAGACTTGAGCTGATAACCGATTTGTTTCAAGGTAGTTACAATTAATCAATCGCTCCGTTTAAGAATACTCGAAGTCTTTTCTAAGGGATAATTCCCTCTTGGAAGAGGGTTAGGGAGATTGAAGCATCCTCTTGCTCGCAGATATTTAAGCAAAAACAAAGATTAACTAAAACAAAAAAGGCTACTCGATGAGTAGCCTTTTTTAGTAATTAGAACGGTGAAATTAGTTCGCCTTCCCAGAAAGAGAAATAGTTAATTCGATGTCATCAGAAAGAACCGTGTCTTTAGCTGCCTTATAAGCAATACCAAAATCTTGTCGGTTAAACACTGAATTACCAGTTGCGGTTACCATTCCGTTTTCTTCGGCAACCGTAATATCTGTTATCGTTGCAGATTTTGTAACTCCTTTTATTGTTAAATCGCCTGTTGCAGAATTACCTTCAGCACCTGTAATTTTAAACGAAGCTGTAGGAATACTATCAGAAGCAAAGAAATCTCCTGTTCCTAAATGGCCGATAAGGTATTCGCGCGGGTTTTCTTCACCGAAATTATCGTCAGTTGGATTAATGGTTTTCATGTCGATAACGAAATCACCACCGATTACTATTCCACCTTTTGTAGAAAGCGCACCAGATTTTAGCGCAATGTCTCCTTCGTGAGAATACATACCCATCATGGTTCCTTTCCAGACAACTTTTGAGTTTTCTATTGAAATAGCATACGAAGCTTCTTTTGCTTCAGTCATTTCTGTGTTTGTTTCTGTTTTTGCGGCTTCTTTTTTCTCTCCACCACATGAGATTAATCCAATCGCTAATGCGAATAGGATAGTTGTTTTTGCAATTTTCATAGTTGTTGTTTTTAATTATTAATGTTTGTCATTCTCTAATTTTATCAAGTAAGTAATTCAATTCTTTAATTTCCTTTTCGGATAAATTGGATAGCAATTGATCTGATTTTTCTTCGCAAGAATCCATTTTTTTAAGTAAATCTAATCCGCTTTTAAGAATCTTTACATCCTTTTGGCGTCTATCAGATTTACTTTCGTTTCGCTCTATAAAGTTTTTTGCGAGCAATCGGTCAAGCAATCGACTAACGTCAGAATTTTTTTCAATCATTCTTTCTTTAATCATACCAACACTTGCAGTTTTGGTTTCTTGCCCTCGAAGTATTCTTAGAATATTGTACTGCGTAGCGGTTAGTCCATAGCTTTTCATGAGCTCTTGCATTTTTCCTCCTATAAAATTATAGGTAAAATAGATGTTTAACCTCGCTTTTTGGGCTTCGTTTCTAAACTTACTTTTGAGCTCGTCTTCCAATTTCATTGGTTATAATTTTGCATGCGCACCATCGCAAAATGCTCCGTTGGCAGAATTTTTACATCCGCACCAAGCAACTTTTTTAGCTTCCGTAACTTGTTCTATGATTGGAGCGAAAGATGTTCCTCTATGTGCTCCATCGCAGTATGGTTGATTTGAGCTTTCTCCACATGAGCACCACGCATATTTCCCTGGTTCAACATCTACTACATAGGGCATTTTTTGTGCAACTTTTGGCTTATCCATAATTTGTTTTTTAAGTTAATTTGAGACAAATATATAAAAGATGTTTAAACATACAGTGTTTAAACATAAATATTTTTATTGCTACTAAAAATAATATTGACCTGAGTTCGATTAATCACAGAAGTGAATAAGTAATTGATTTGTAGTACTTTAATATGAGTTCGTATCGAAAAGCACTTGGTCAATCTCCCTAACCAGTCCGAATATATTCGGAGTCTCCAAGAGGGAATTCTCCCTTAGAAAAGACTTCGAGTATTCTCGAACGGAGGGATTG
>JAESTK010000313.1 GCA_016763645.1 Flavobacteriales bacterium | reverse complement strand
TTGCTCTAAAAAAGATCCAACTAAATAGAACCAATCCGAAAGTAAATAGAACCATGGTGAATTTCGAATACCATTTGTTTAAATTTCTTACTGGTTCCAATATTGAATTTGTCTTCAATTCAACGATTAGATAAATTCCATGTAGCCCCCCCCAAACAATAAAAGTCCAATTTGCCCCATGCCATAGTCCACTTATCAAAAAAGTAATGAAAAGGTTATAATGCCATCTCCATTTTACTACCCTATTACCTCCCAAGGGAATGTACAAATAGTCTCTAAACCAAGTTGACAATGAAATATGCCAACGAGACCAAAATTCTCTAATAGATTTGGAAAAATAAGGTCTATTAAAATTGTCCATTAAATCATACCCCATTATTCTTGCACTTCCAATAGCTATATCAGAGTAACCTGAAAAATCGCAA
This sequence comes from Flavobacteriales bacterium, assembly GCA_016763645.1. Taxonomy (GTDB): domain Bacteria; phylum Bacteroidota; class Bacteroidia; order Flavobacteriales_G; family NORP312; genus NORP312. Next base: position 2,688 of record JAESTK010000313.1, on the reverse strand, counting down.
TATATCTGAAATGCAAAGAAAACGGTAGCAAAAATAACGGTAAATCCATCATACCATCCTGGATGATTATAAACTTGGTTAACGTATACTGCCAAGCGATCGGCAATTACAATTTTCTTAAAAAAACCCCATAACATTAACCTAAGCCCGTCTACAACCCTTTTATAATCGAATGTATGATTTTGATGAAATTGCGGAATTAAATGGGTAGATCTCTCTATTGGACCTGCTACTAATTGAGGCCAAAAAGAAACGTACAAAGCAAAAATACCAAGATGTGTTTCGGGCTTTGACTTACCACGATACACATCAATCGTATAGCTAAGTGTTTGAAACGTGTAAAACGAAATTCCGACAGGGAGTAGCAAGTCAAAGAAATCAACATCGTAAAAAATATTGAAATAATTGAACGAATCAAGAATTGATTGACTAAAAAAATTAAAGTACTTAAATGCAAATAAGATCCCTAAATTTAGTACAAGACTTATACCTAATAGAATTTTACGTATGAATTTAAACTTACTTTTGTAAATATTAATAGCAACTATGTAGTCGATAATTGTTGAAACAGCAATTAAAATTATATACTCTGCTTTCCAGCACATATAAAAATAGTAACTAGCGGCTAATAACCAGGCCCATCTCCATTTTGGGGTGGTTATAAAGTATAAAATAATTACTACTGGAAAAAAAAATATGAACTGAAAAGAATTAAAAAGCATAATAGGTGTTGTTTACCAATTTTACCAGTTCATACACAAATAAACCAATTAGGACTTAATAAGATTCTCTTTGAGAAGGTTATCAAATTTCAAAATAGGTTTAGATAATTTTAATCCATCAATTTGTTTAAATTCTATAGGTGGCAAACCTGGTACTTCATTTCTCAAGAATCTAACAGCATTTCGGTCAATTACTTCTCCCTCGTCTAAATCTCTTGCTGCGACAATACTTTTTTTCTGAAACTTTCTATACTTCAAATCACTTTCAGTAAAGGGCTTTATCTCTGTTGTTCCAAGAGCTTCAAAACCTCGATGTATGTCATTAACATATTTTTTAAATTCTTCTGGTTCTAAAGCCGCTTGATAATCAATACCCTTATCTTTTCTGGATAGTGTTATGTGTTTTTCTAAAACGTTGGCCCCTAATCCTACCGCCAACAAATCAATTACATTACCAAATTCATCATCTCCATCAGTATGGTCAGCATACCCAACTGGATATGAATCAAATACACTCTTTAAAAGCGCTATTCTTTTAATATTCAAATCCTTATTCTGGGTTGGAAAATTCTGAACACCATGCATCAAAACTACCTCCTCGGCACCATTGTCATAGATATACCTTAACCCTCTAGCAATCTCTTCAAATGTAGATGCGCCTGTTCCTAGGGTAAATGGAATTTTACTTTCTGCCACTGCCTTTAAAACATCAGGGTTGGACAGGTCTGCAGAATTTAGTTTAATTCCGTCAGCCCCCAACTTTACGGCAAGTTTCACACTGGGTACATCATAGGTACAAACAAACATATCAATTCCTAATCCTTTTCCAAAGTTGAATAACTCTGTCCATTGTTCATCTGAAAGACAAATATCCCGCAAGACGGAAAAAACTTCGTGACTTGGAGTTACCGTTTCTTCAGGAACAAAAAACTGCAATTGGCATGCATCCGCTCCAGTTTCATAAGATGCTTTAATCAAATCATGAGCCTGCTGATAATCGCCATTGTGTGCACAAGCCATTTCCGCAATGATATAAGGCCTATTACCCTCTCCTATTGACTTATTATTTATAGTTATGGAACTCTTAAACTTCATCGATTACCAATTAAAATCACTAAAAATAGTTTGCATCAATCCAACCTCGCTTTCCGAGACCTGTTTCATTGGTCTTCTTTCAAATGGAGAAGAAAGTCCTTTAGCGGCTAATGCAATTTTTAAAGATGGATGCCACCCAATTGAAGAAACTTTGTCAAAATATTTTAATTCTATATTTTCAACAATATCAGTAGCTTTTACCCTATTTCCAGAGGTTATAGCTTCATAAAAATCCAATTCAATTTGTGGAATAAAATTGCCTATACCCCCTAAATACGCTTTTGACCCTCTTTCGAAATCACGGTACAAATATCTACTCATTCCACCTCCTGCACCGATAATCAAAATGTCATCAGAAAAGCGCTCAACCAACTTGTTGGAATACTCAGCATCCAAGGCTTCTTCTTTAACTCCAACGATATTTTTCAGTGTAAATAATCTTTCCAACAAATTTAACGAATATTGAACAGTTCCAGCACCTAACCCGTTTCTCATTGGCATTTCGTGAATCAGCATTTTAATATTCAATGCATCACTTAATGCTTTAAAAAAGTCATACGTATTGTCTTCTCCATAATGCCTTTCCGGAAAATAAACGATGTAATAATCAGCTCCAATACTTTCAGCATGCTTACCAAATTCAATAGCAGCATTTAGACCTCCTGTAGGAGGATTTGCAACTATAGATTGGGTATTACTGGTAGTTGACTTAACAACAGTTTCATTTACCAATTTTATTTCGTCCCAGCTTAACAGATTATACCTGCTTGTTCCTACTGTTGTCATTACCGCAGGAATTCCTGAATCGGATAAAAATTTAACATACCTTCCCAGCCCTTCATAATTCAACGACTCATCTTTATTAAAATCA
>JAESTK010000093.1 GCA_016763645.1 Flavobacteriales bacterium | reverse complement strand
TCAAAAAAAATTCCCTTCAAACCCTGCGCATTCATATCATTTCAAACCTGAAGCATCATCAAAGTATTGATTGGCAACAACCCACGAGTTAAGAAACGTTCGTTTTTATGAAAAGTCGTTAGGGTTGGTGTTTAAGCAGGTTCGTTGATGTCATTCTGAGCGAAGTCGAAGAATTTTAAAACGAATAGACATATACAACTCATTATGACTTTCAACTATGTAACCACCCAATCACAACTTACCGATTGCATCGAAAAAATAAATGCAGTTTCCGAAATTTCCGTTGATTTAGAATTCGATAAAAACCGATATCGTTATGGTTTCAATTTGTGTTTGTTGCAAATAAAAGCTGGAAACGATATTTTTCTTATCGACCCGTTGGGTGATAATTTTGATATTAAACCTGTTTTTGAATCGTTAGAAAATCCTAATATCCAAAAGGTAGTCTATGCCTTTGGTGAAGACATTCGTCTGTTGCACACGCTTGGGTGTTATCCTAAAAACTTGTTTGACATTACAATTCAAACTCGGTTGATGAATTACCCTGCAATATCGTTAACTAATTTATTGCTCGAAGAACAGGGAATTGAGTGTAGCAAATCTTCTCAAAAAAGCAATTGGTTTAAACGTCCACTTACCGAACAGCAATTAACCTATGCGGCAGAAGACGTAGAGTTTTTGATTGAACTTAAAAATCAAATTCAAAAAAAATGCACAAAAGAATTAACAGAATTTATAACAGAAGAAAATAAGCAATACGAGCTAATCGATTACGCTGAAAAAGAGACTTCAAATGGCCTAAAAGACAAAGACAAAAAGGATTTGACTGAATACCAATGGCACATTTATAACGGCTTGATGAATTTCAGAGAAAAGGCAGCGAGTAAGGTAAATCGCCCTCCATTTTTTGTCTTGGGTAAAGAATATCTAAGAGAAGTCGCAATCGACCACGCTCAACTTAAAAGCTGGAAACACTAAAAACGGTTTACAGAGGATTGCACAATTCGGAGTTTAAAGCACAAATTCAAGAAGTGTTGAAAAACCTTATTTCTGAAACTTGGGAGATGAATTTATCGACTACCGACCCTGCAATAAAGCGACTTTCAAGTAATGAATACGATACAATTCGTGTAAACAGAAAAGAAAAAGACAAACTCATTGCAGAAGTATTAAAACCCATTCAGCAGTGTATAATTCGCGATTACGGTGAGCATACGGCTTCATTCATGTTGAGTAATCGAATCATGCAACAAATTGCATTTCAAGGGTTGAGCGAGTTACCGAAATATAGACAAACTATGCTTCGCCAATATGCAGATGAGTTGAAGATTGTTTCACCGCTGGGTGCCTAGCAGAGCGTAGTTGCGAAACATAAGATTTAATTTATATGATGGTTACTTTTTGAGATGTGCTTTAACACTGATTAATTAGCAAATTCTTTTCTTGACCTAGTAAGAAAAGTGAAATTACAAATTGTAATAATGCGTAGTATTCCATACTTTTAAACTATGGAAATGTCGAAAACTATATCAACAATTGTAGGTGTTCTTTTTCTGTTTAGTTCTTTTGCACAGGATAAATATTTTATGAAAACCTATGGAGATATGGGTTTTGAAGATGGGCATATGGTCCATCAATTGTCAGATACTACTTTTTTGATAGCTGGAGTAAGCCAAGATCCAAGTAGTGGTATTAAACAACCCATGCTCCTAAAGATAAATCAATTTGGGGACTCTTTATGGATGAAGCGAATTAACACTTCGTTTGATGTAGATATTCACGGGTTTGTTCTGTATAACGATACAATAGCAGTTTGTGGAACAACAGAGGAAGATAGCTCGGATCACGATATTTACGTTTGCCAATTAACCCTTCAGGGAGTTGAAATATGGTCGATTAGAGTGGGTGACACTTTAGATGATGTTTCTAATTCTATTATTTGCATTGACAGAGAGTATTATCTCACAGGATCAGTAGATACTGGCGGAACAGGATTAGATTTAGCATTAATTCGGTTGGATTATTTAGGGAATGTAATTGAGCAAAATAGTTTTGATTATGGTATGAGCGAGTATGGAAGATGGACCGAGTCAGTAGAAGATACCGCGGTAGTAATTACGGGCTATTCTATGGCTGATGATTCTTCTTATAGTACGGCATTATTGACATTTCTGTCGTTAGATGGGCAACAATTTTGGTCAAAAAGTTTTCAGAATTTAGATTACGCAGGGGCTGATTCTGTAAGCTTTGGTTATTCTGTTGCTCATACGAAAGATTCAGGGTTTATCATGGCTGGTTGGTCTTATGCCGATATTAACGATTGGAATAAGTATTATGAGGCATTTGTTATAAAAACCGATGAATTAGGAATCGAAGAATGGAGAGATAATATCTGGTATAGCGACCCATGGGCAGGAACTGGGGGTACAAATTTTCACAGCGTTGAGGAAATGTATGACGGCTCGTTTCTGTTAACAGGAGCCTCTAAAGCTAATTTTGTGTGTAAGCAAAATGAAGATCCAGAATTTAATGGTAGTGGTCTTATGATCGTTAAATATGATGAAATCGGTCAGATGGTTTTTTTGAGAGAATATAGTCCTGAAGGAGGGGATGGAGCATTCGGAACTCACAGTATTGAGCTAAATGATTCTACTCTGATGACCGTTGGTTACCAAGGATATGATTATGAAACTGATGGAAGCGTTGTTGTTATTTTAACGAATACAGAGGGTACTTTAGCTGGAGTAGAGTCTCCTTTTGAAAAAGATAATAATTTGTTAGTGTATCCTAATCCCACAACAGGGAGTATTGTAGTAGCTGGTAATGAAATGGTCAATATTTCGTTGTACGATTTATACGGTCGAGAAGTTAGCTTAAAAAACTTTGATTCTTCAGAATCTAAGACACATATACAGTTGGATAATTTGCCTTATGGTCAGTATATTCTTAGGGTTACAAAAGCTGACTCGACTTCAATTCATGCCAAAATTATTGTTACAAAATAATTCGACAATTTTAATACAAAAACCCAAGGAATATTGTTCTTGAACTTCGTCTACGAAGTTATAACGAATCACAAGACATTTTCATTAGAAACGAAATCTGAAAAGACAACGGATTTGTTATAGACCCATTGCCAAACCAAATAAACCCACTACCTTTGCACGCTCAAACGCAAAAAAAGTCTGCATTATGATAGAAGCGCAAAATATCTCTCTCCAGTTTGGTAAACGGGTATTATTCGATGAAGTAAACGTTAAATTTTTTGGCGATAACTGCTACGGAGTAATCGGAGCCAACGGAGCAGGCAAGTCAACTTTCATGAAAATACTAGCTGGCGATTTATCTCCGAACTCAGGTCATGTTTTTATTGAGCCAGGTAAGCGAATGGCGGTTCTAAAACAAGATCACTTCGAGTTTGATGAAGTAACGGTGTTAAATACCGTGATGATGGGGCACAAAGAGTTATGGGATGTAATGCACAAGAAAGATGCCATTTATGCAAAAGAAGATTTCTCTGAGAAAGATGGAATGATTGCTGCCGATTTAGAGGAGCAGTTCGCTAATATGGATGGTTGGAATGCGGAATCTGACGCTGCAATGCTTCTTAGCGGTCTTGGAATAGCTGAAGGCAACCATTACAAATTGTTAAAAGACATCAGCGGTGCTTTAAAAGTGAGAATATTACTTGCTCAAGCATTGTTTGGAAACCCAGATATATTGATACTGGATGAGCCCACCAACGATTTAGACATTCATACTGTATCTTGGTTAGAAGATTTTTTGTTGAATTTTAAGAACACAGTAATTGTTGTGTCTCACGATAGGCACTTTTTAGATACCGTCTGCACCAATATTGTTGACATCGATTTCGGGAAAGTAAACATCTCCACAGGTAATTACACTTTTTGGTATCAGAGTACGCAACTTGCATTGCAACAGCGTTCTCAGGCATATAAAAAAGCAGAGACAAAGAAAAAGGAATTAGAAGAGTTTATTGCTCGTTTTAGTGCAAACGCCTCAAAGTCAAAACAAGCGACAAGTAGAAAAAAATTATTGGATAAGATTAAGGTTGATTCAATCCAAGCCTCAACCCGTAAATATCCTGCGATTATCTTTAAGCAAAACAGAGATGCAGGAAACCAAATTCTTAGCGCCCGAGATTTAACTGTTGAGAATGATGGTGAGGTGCTTTTCAAAAACTTAACTTTCGAATTGAATAGGGGAGAGAAGATTGCATTTTTGAGCAAAAGCAGTTTAGCATTAACAACTCTCTTCCAAATTTTTGCAGGAGAAAAGCAGCCAACAAGCGGAGAATTTAGCTATGGGCAAACCATCACTTTTGGCTATCTTCCAAACGAAAACGAAAGCTTTTTTAAATCAGATGATAATTTGATTGATTGGCTAAGACAGTATTCTGAAGTAGAAAAAGATGATGTTTTTATAAGAGGTTTTCTTGGTAAGATGTTGTTTACAGGTGAAGAGTCATTTAAGAAAGTTAAAGTGCTTTCAGGAGGTGAAAAAGAGCGTTGTATGTTAGCTAAAGTGATGTTAACAGGGGCAAACTTGTTAATTCTTGATGAGCCAACCAATCATCTCGATTTGGAATCTATTACGGCTTTCAATAATTCGTTAAAAGATTTCCCTGGTACAGTATTGTTTACCTCACATGACCATGAATTTACGCAAACTATTGCTACACGTATTATCGAAATAGGCCCAAATGGCTTTGTAGATAAGCCTGTTACGTATGACGAGTATGTAGCAAACGAGAAGGTTCAAGAGGCAAGAGAAAAATTAGTTTTAGTATAAGAAAAAAATCTTTCGTGCATCTGTAGTGATAACCTTTTATTCTCACTACATTTGCACGATTTTTACGTGAAAAGTGGCAGAAGAAAAAACTAAAAAAGAGCTCTACGAGTACCAACACAATGCAATTGAGAATCTTCTCGGTAAGTTGCATGATGCTCCAGAAAACCATAATATTTTATACCAACTTCCGACAGGAGGAGGAAAAACAGTTATTTTTTCTGATGTAGCAAGAAGGTATATTGATGATACCAAGAAAAAGGTATTAATTCTTACTCATCGTATCGAATTATGTGCTCAAACATCTACAATGTTAGACGAGTTTGAGATCCACAACAAGATTATCGATAGTAGTGTTAAAGAACTTCCCGATCAAAACAAATATCAATGCTTTGTTGCAATGGTAGAAACGCTGAACAATCGATTACAAGAAGATGAATTTAGCATGGAAGGCATAGGGTTGGTAATTGTGGACGAGGCACATTACAATTCGTTTAGCAAACTTTTTAAGTATTTCGATAAAAGTATTATCCTTGGTGTAACGGCAACCCCTTTAAGTTCGAGCATCAAGCTTCCAATGAACTCAAATTACAATGAATTAATTATTGGAGATTCAATTGCAGATTTAGTAGATCAAGGCTTTCTTGCCAAGGCAAACACGTACACTTACAACGTTAATTTAGGCTCTTTAACCGTTGGAATAACAGGGGATTACACTATTCGTTCTTCAGAAAGACTTTATGCCAATATAATGATGCAAGAAAAATTACTTTATGCTTACGAAGAAAAGAGCATGGGTAAAAAAACCTTGATTTTTAATAGTGGTATTCAATCATCAATGCACGTTCGCGACACCTTTACTGATGCGGGACACGAAATCAAGCACCTAGACAGTACAAATACGGCCCAAGAACGAAGAGATATCTTAGATTGGTTTAAGAACAAGCCCGATGCAGTACTTACTTCCGTTGGAATTTTAACCACAGGTTTTGATGAACCAACAGTAGAAAGCATTATTCTAAACAGAGCAACTAAGTCATTAACTTTATATCATCAGATGATTGGTAGAGGATCAAGAATCCTTCCAAAAAAGAAGTCGTTTGATGTTATCGATTTAGGGAATAATGCCCTTCGTTTTGGTATGTGGGACGAGTACGTGAACTGGAAAGAGATTTTTGAAGCACCTTTCGCTTACTACGAAAATCTACAGAGTGACGAAGAAATTGAGAAAAATTTTAAATACGAAATGCCTGATGAAATTCGCGAACAGTTTCCAAAAACTACCGAATTTCTGTTCAATGTAAAGAAGGAATACAAAGAAATTTTGTCTAAAGGCTTGCGTCCAAAAGAAGTGATAAAGCGTTCAATAGAGCATCACGCACAAATGTGTATGGAAAACAGCGAAGATGTTTACGATGCACGAATATTGGCAGAGTTACTCGAAGGCGATATTGAGTACCGTGTACGAACTTATTCTCAATGTTTGGCAAGTACCACCAAAAATTACGCTCAGTGGCTTCAGGGCGATTATAAGCACCAGTTAAGGCTAAATTTAAGTCAAAAGTTTGACTTAATTGATGCGGCTGATTTGGTTGATGATGAAGAAGAAAACCTAACTTTTTAATTTTTATTAGTCACCCCCTGCGTAGCGAATTGAAGACAAGGGGAGTCTGTTTAGTAGCTTAAAGGTATATCCTCTTTCATCCAAGAGCACAGCATTATTTTCAGTTTAATCAGAAAGCATTCCCCGAGGCTCTGCCTCGTGGGTTTCCGCTTCAACCTCTCCTTGAGGAGAGGTCAAAACTTTGTTAAAAGTTTTGGGTGAGGTGTAGATAACGAATTTC
>JAESTK010000092.1 GCA_016763645.1 Flavobacteriales bacterium | reverse complement strand
GCATTTATATATCACATGCGATTGTTTTTTATATTTGCTCATACTTCACAAATATAGGCATAGCCTCAATTACATTACCACCTGCAAAGCAGGTGGTTTCTTAAGGTAAAATGAAAAAAGCACAATAACTCTGATGATGTGAAAAAAAAGCATTGGTTCAATATTCTGCTATACGCCTCCTTTATTTTTCTGTTTATTGCTCTATACAATGGGGATTATTTTCGAATACCAAAAATAACCTCCTATTGGCTTCCATTTGTTTCCTTTGTTTTTTTGTTAGGTGGCTTTCTCCTCGAGGCTTTTGCTTGGAAGAGCTTATTGCGCATTAAAGGGTTTCAGCTCTCATATAGAGAGGCTATTATAGCTTCTGGGCTGTCTGTTTTTACAAAATATATTCCTGGCAAAATAATGATTGTAGTCAGTCGGTCGGTCTATTTGAATAAAACTCAAGGGTTTTCTGTTAAAGATGTTGGGGTGATAAGTCTATATTCACAATTGTTAAATTTACTTACAGGGTGTGTCATCGGTCTTGTTTGTGTCCAGTTTTGGCAATTAAACAGTTGGTTTATTCTCTTATTTTTAGCGTGCTTTGTTTCCTTATTTTTAGTGTGTTTTTCACCTGTTTTTTCCGTTTTTCTGGTTTTCATCTTCAAAAGGTGGTTCAAAAAAACTGTTACAATTCCTACGATTCGTTTCTCCGAGTTTTTACCTATCAGTTATTCCTTCTTCTTGTTTTGGTTTAGCTACGCTTTTGGGTTCTGGCTACTCGCGAATAGCTTAAAGGGGTGTTCTTTGTTAATAAATGACTCTTTGTTTTACCCGTCATCTATGGTAGCCGGGGTGTTAGCTTTATTTTCGCCTGGAGGAATTGGCATTAGGGAGGGCTTCTTAAGTTATTTTCTCTCGTCCTTAAGCTGGAACAGTAGCGAAATAATAAGCCTAACTATTACAACAAGACTCTGGTTTTTAGTTGGTGAGGTGTTATTTTTTCTTACCTCATTACTGTTAAAGCTAAAGACTAACGCAAAAGCGAATTTGGCACCATAATCGACAGTTTGTAATTGTATAGGGGGTGTTTCACTTCTCCAATCGATGAGTAGTTCTGTGGGTACAAAACCCCTTTTTCGTTTAGTATCGAAACATAGTTTTTACTTATTCCGCTTTTGGGAACAAACAAAATTAATTTTTCAAGTCCCAGCATTGGGGTTTGCGCAAGTCTTTGGCTCCTCCACGAATTTATACTCTTACGACTCCATATAACCCCTGGGCTCTTTCCGTTTAAAATATAAACTAGCCCCGGTAGAGTATTTATATCAAGCATTGGGTGGTTGTCTTCTAATACTATCTTTTGTTTTAAAAGGTTCGTGATTTCATTTACGCAATTGTATGTCTTATCATCAACGTAAACATTTTGTCTAGGTAATTTTTTTGATAATTTATCTAAAGGCTGTGATATTCTATATGGATGCTCAACCATTCCAATATAAAGTTGAAGAGTTGCAATAACAAAAACCGACATCAGCATTATGTATAACCCTATTCGGTTTCCCGTAAGCTCAGTGAAAATTAGCAAAAGCAAAAGAACAAGTGAACTCCAAGAAAACAAAAACAAAATTGCTTGAATAGTCAGTGGGTTGTTCGTTCCAATTGTTCCAATAATGGGGATAATAAATAAAATTCCTAAACCGAATATTAATCTTGCTATTTTCTTTTTATTGACTTCTTCGAGGTTTTTAGGGAAGTTTGCCACAATGGCTCCTGCAACAAGTCCAATGGCCGCCAATAATATCATTATGTATGGGTTCAGCATTGTGTACATATTACTGAAATAGTCTTCCTTTATTGCTAGGTATATAATGTAACCCAGCGATGTAAGAATGATGCTTGTTTGTAAAATTAACTGTGACCTACTATTGTTCTTTTTACTTAGCAAGCCCACACAAAATAAGAGTAACGGAACCCAAAAGGCCTTCATGCGAATTCTTGCTAATGAGTCTGACAGCGAAACATAATAACCAGAAATATAGCCCGCCATTTTTTCGCCTGTCCTCAACTTCAACTCTTCTAAAATAAGTTCAAATCTCGAAAAAATGGGCCGATCAATAAAGGAAAGGATGATCGAAAATATAACTGCTCCGATCAGCATAAAACTAATTTCTGTTAAGAAGACCCTATAAGAAGGTTTTAACAATACACTTCTAAAGTTTATGGTTACCAAAATAAGAAATGACATAAAAATTCCAGTACTTATTTTTGCGACAAACAACATCATTAATAACACTCCTAAACCAAAAAAAGAAGCGTTAATGGCTGCTCTCTTTGGCGTACTTGTGTTGATGATACAGATTATTTGTCCCACAATTAATTGTAATAAAATAACTGTTATACTATTGTACGAAATTGTTGTAGGGTATATTGAATAACTTAATACTGCTCCGGAAAATACCACTGCAAAAACAATAATGATGCTTATTCCTGATTCTCGATTTGTAATCTGGGCTTTTATAAGTTTCGATAAATGATGGGCTAAATACACAGAAGAAAGAACTGTAGAAATTAACCGAACAACTCGATAAAAAATAATTCCTGGATTTAACCAGCCGAAAACTGAGCCTAAAATGCTGTTCCCCCACTGATTCGCAGCGAAGTATTCTGAAGGAAATTTTAAACACATCAAGTAGTAGCCCTCATCACTTAAGTCAAAGCCTTTATCAAGACTCCAAACTAATAGCGCAATTGTGAAAAGACAAAAAGAAACCGCAATATTTTGAAATATGCTTTTAAAAATGTCCATCTGTAGTTTTGTAAAGCTACTGGGTTTATACCCTAATCCCTATAACAAGAATATCGTCAACTTGCTCTAAGCGGCCTCTCCAAGATTCTATGGTGCTGTCTAGAAGGTCTCTTTGCTCATGCATTTCTTTGTCTTGCATACCTAAAAGCAATTCTCTAAAGTTCTTATAGCGGAATTTCTTGCCTTTTTCCCCTCCAAATTGATCAGCGTAACCATCAGAAAAAATGTAAACTGTATCGCCCGATTCTAATTGAATCGTATGATTTTGAAACGATTGAATTCCCCCAATAAAAGGTCCAATAGGAAATTTATCCCCCTTAATTTGTTCGATTTCTTCTGCCCCAGATTTAATAATATAAAGAGGGTTGTATGCTCCTGCAAACTGAATTGTTCGAGTTTTATAGTCAACAACGCACATTGCGGCATCCATTCCGTCTTTTACGTCTGTTTCTTCATTTCCCTGACTAAACGTGTTTATTACTCCTTTGTTAAGGCCGTCAAGAATGGCAGCGGCAGTATATTCTTTCGCCTCGCTCATTGCCTCGTGCAGCTTGTTATAGCCAACAACGGTCATCAAAGCGCCAGGAACTCCATGCCCGGTACAATCAACCGCTGCAACGGCAGTTTTTCCTTGTTTATCTTCTACCCAATAAAAATCTCCTGACACGATATCTTTCGGCTTAAATAAGATAAAAGAATTAGGAAGCACTTTGTTTATATATCCTTTCGGAGGAAGAATAGCATTTTGAATTCGCTTAGCATATTTAATACTATCGGTAACCTCTGTTAAAAGCTCCTCAATTTCTTTCTTTTGACGCATAACCTCTTCTGTACGCTCCTTCACTTTTTGTTCAAGGTTACTTGTTAAGCCGAACAAATCTTTCCGCATCGTTAACAGAGAGTGGCCTAATTCATCGCTTTCACTAAGTGGCTGGTACTCTGTTTCAAAATTTCCTGACCCTATTTCATTTGCGAACTCTGTTGTTCTTTTAAACCCTGTTACCAAATCATTAAATGCTACCGCCATTTCTCCTATCTCATCACTTCTGGGTTTCATTTTTTCTTCCGGAATTATTCCCTTTCCTAGTAGTAGTATCAACTTTTTAAATTTTTGAACAGGCTTAACAATCGTCCTTATTGTCAGAAAAGCAATAATTATTCCTCCTAAGAAAAGTGCAACTCCTACATTCTTGACCAAAAAGTCGAGCAAATCAAAGCTTTCTAGCATATCGTCATTACCTGCTTTCGACTTTTGTCTTTGACTTAATATCAACGTATTTAAATGAGAAATAACTCGACTCGCTTGGAAAGGAATATCGCCTCCTTCGCCAATCATAAAGTTAATTACAAACTGAATAGACGGTTCATCATAGTCCTCAAATGTCGCTAATTGTGACATTACCTGGTCGTAATATGAAAACAACTCCGTAATTTCAGGAAACAACGTATCGTTTGCTAATACAACTTCATCAGCAGACCAGTCTTTTGCCAACTTTTCAATGTCACCTTTTAAAATCGGGTATCGCTCTCGAAGAAGTTTCCGAAGCTTTTCTTTTTCTGGGTGCTCATCTGCCGTTTGAACATTCGCCCAATTTGTAATGAGCATTTGAGATTCAAGAATTTGAATCTTCAACTCTTGAAGCTCATCAACAGAAGGCGATAATGTTTCTGTATTGTGTTTGTTAATTGTTTTACTGGAGTCTAATATAATTTTAGTGTATAAGAAAATTGTAATCGTACAAAACAAAAGCAGACCAAAACCTAGACCTATTTTTTTTCCTATTGAAAACTTAAATTTCATTCTTTGCTCTTAAGGTCTTGTATAACTATTCCGCTCCTGCGTTTTCTAATTCTTCTAATTGCTTCTGAATTTCCTGAGATTTTTCCATTTCATTTAAACTAAAATAAATCCCTGACAGCATAATTAGTGTTTCTTTTCTTTTTGGATTTAATTGATATGCTTTTTCAGCGAATGGGAGCGCCATTTGAAATAATTGAACGACTTCATCTTGTATTAATTCTAAGGTAATCAAATCTAAATCATAGTCAAGGTTTTTGATAATATTAACCCCCTCATTATAATACAGGATTGCGATATTGTAATTTGCACTTAAATTATTTGAATCAACTCCTAAAACAATTAAATAAGCGTCTTGTGTCTTTTGGTAAAACGACTTGTTTACTACTCTATCTTGTTCATACAGTTGATTATATACTTGCCCCAACACTAAATAAAATTGCATTTCTAAAGAACCAAAATTATGGTTGGGTTCAATTAAACGCATCGTTTCTTTATGCTTCTCGAAGTTTTTAATCGCCAACACATAGCCATTAGGGTTTAGAGATGTGGCAGCATCATTGTAGTATGTTGAGGCTAAATATTTCGTGCTTTTATAGGCTGTTTCATACAGCTCACTCTTTTTGTCTATCTCAAAAAATCGTTTAAATGCTTCAACAGAAGTGTTTCTTGCGCTTGATTCTTTGTTTGACTTTTCTTGATTGTTGTATATCTTTTTATAGATAAACCCTTTGTAATACCATGTTGACGATGAGTCTTTAGTTTCTACATGAACAGAGGCTGAGTCTATATAAGCTTTTGCTGTCGCCATATCTTCTGTTTGTAACGCTTTTAGCGCTTCTCGAACAGCTTTTTGCTGGGCAGAAACATCCCCACAGGTAAGCATAACAAGCAATACCATCGCAAATTTAATTGCGTTACTTTTTGTCGATATGTTAAATTCAAAAGTCATTAGTCAACCACAATGGCTAAAGAAAGTAGCGCTGAGCCTACTGTCATTTTCCTTTTTTCAATGCTTCCTTTATTAATCTCGAATTTCTGCCTATTGGCAACGATTTTAAATGAAATTCCTGCTCCCTTTGCTGCAAGCCCCTCTTGCTCAGTAATTACTAGCGTACTCCTTCCTTTTGTTTTCTGCAAAGCAGACGCAAGGTCTCCTGAGTTTTTGGAAGACACGTACAGTATATGACATTCAGAAACATCACTAAGTGAGCTAAATTTCTTTATTTCTATCGTTTGGTTTACTGCTTTCTTGGTGGCTGCAACTTTATTTAATTCATCTGTAATTGAAGTCTCTCCCAATAACCCGATAATAAAGTTGCCTTGTTTATATTCGTCTGGCCATTCTATGTATCTAGTAAAATTATAGACAAAAACAGCCTTCATTTTTGCGTTAGTATCAAAATTTTGCTTCACAGCAGATTTGTACGATGTAACCGCACTGGTCAGCATCCCAACAAATAAAATTGATATAACAATGAGTTTTTTCATTTAATTAAGCAACGCTCCTAAACGTAGTTTGTACAAATTTGTTACCGTTTACTTTAACCGCGCAAGTTATACTTTTTTAGGAGAATGTTCGTCATTTTGCACGGCCAATAAACCAAAACCATACCAAAGTTTCTATTTTGGCATAACACCGCGAGGAAATAAATCGGTCTCGTTTGTTGAACTTCTACGTTTTTGCTGCTTTTTCTTTGCTTTAGGGCTAATGGTAAACTCTTCCTTGTTTTTACTGCTTTTTGGGCCTTCTTTTTTCGGCTTAGCAAATATTCCTCCTCGTTTTTTTCGAGCCTTTATCTTCATTTTTAATAGCTTAATTCTTGATCCTCCTCCGCTAAATGCATCTCCATCAACAGTATATTGGCTATCTTTTAATCCTGATGAAAAAGAATCTGCCATCCATCCTTTTTGTCCCTTTTTTCCCTTTAACCTTGTTCTTCGAACCTTTGAAGAAAAGGCATCTGCATCAGTAATTACACCAACCATTTTAACGGGAGAAGTAAATCCGTCTCCCAATCCGTCACTTCCTTTTTTAAGCCTTTTCGATTTTTTAACCTTACTCGCAAAAGCGTCTTTGCTTTTCCCTGTGTTCACTTTTATGATTTTTGATGAAAAAGAATCAGACAAACCATCACCTTTAATTTTTTTAGATTTTCTTATCTTTTTACCAAATGCATCGGCATCTGTAGCATATTTTGGCTTGTATATTTTTGATGAAAAAGAATCGGACAGACCATCGCCTTTTCTCTTCTTTGATTTTGATATCTTTTTACCAAAAGCATCACTATCTGTTGCGTATTTTGACTTCGTGAGTTTAGATGAAAAAGAATCTGTACTCCCTTTCTTCGCTTTTTTTCTTTTAACCGTTTTCCTTGTAAAGTGGTCTGCTTTCATCCCTAAATCGGCCTTCATCTTTTCTGCAGAAAAAGCGTCCGTAGTTTTGGTCTTTTTCTGCTTTGTCTTTTTTTTCAGAAATGCGCTAGATACCTCCCCTGTTCCTTTTTTTGTTTCTTTTTTAGTGAACGAGCTTTTTAACTCTAGCTTATTCTTTTTCGCAGATTTAGCAAGAAAAGCATCTTTATGTTTAGGGCTCTTTTTTTGTTTTACTTGTTTATTAAACGAATCTTTATTTTTTGTGGGGCTCGACTTGGAAACTTTAGCCGAAAAACTATCTCTGTGGCTAATTTTTGTCGGCTTGCCTCTTTTTTTGTGAAGGAATCTTTTGTTACCGTGACTTTACTCTTTTTCTGTTTTTTTGAAAACGAATCCGTTTTTTTATTTTTTGCCTGCTTTTTTTTCTTAGAAGAAAACGAATCTTTATGTTGTTCTGGCTTCCCTTTTTTATCTTTTTTTAAAAATGCATCTTGGTTTTGTTTTCTATTCCCTTTTTGTGCAGAGCAAACATTTGCCGATAAAATCAACACTAAACAAAACAATATTATTCTTTTAAACACCACTTCTATCAACGTGCAAATTACATATAGGCACCAAAGTAAACAAACCCTCTTGTAAAAATATCAACCTCCGAACAATTAGTTGTTAATAAGTAGGCGCTTTTTCTCTGTATTTTTTGCTGTAAAATGCCGAACTTGCTCGTTCGTTAATAGACTGTAAAATGGATAACACATCATTAAAACTATACTACGACAGGCCATGCAAATTTAAGCTTCGGTCTGGAAAAGATATTTATGGTGTGGTGTGGAAAGAAGGTGATGAGTTCAAAGAAACCTATTATTTTTCAAGCTCTGAAAATTATAACCGGATTAAAACAAAAGGGGCGGTGAATTCATCGTTAAAAACTCCTGTAAACATTAACGATATTGTTGCTGCAGAAATGCTTCAAGGAATTGTTCCTGGAAAGGATATGTTCAAGTAACCCAAGACTTTTAGTGGGCTAACGCTTCCAAAACCTGTAATGATTTAATTTCTCCCATGCCGAGTAGGTGGATCTTGTAATATTTAACCAATAAGTGTAGCACTTCTTTCCGTTTTGTTTTTGAGTCGAAAACTACGGCATCTTCTTTTTGTGCCATCAACTCCGCAAGCCAGCTAGATGTAGTTAAGTCGTAGTTCACTGATTCGCGTGAAAATTGCCCCGCCAACAAGTTAAAAGACATTCCTTTTTGGTAATTATTTTCGGGGTAAAACCCTAAATATTTTGTTAGTTGAATTAAAAATACTAGGTGAAACTCTTTTGTTTTTTCTCGATTTTGACCTCTATCTAAAGATAAAAACTGGCCTAACACAAAATCATATAGCTCTGGATCAGTGTGTTCTTCTTCAATAGATCTTAATACGTATTCACACAGAAAAATAATAATCATATTTTTCGAAATATCATCAAGGGCGTTTAAGTAAGGTCTGCTAATTGTACATTCTTTAATAGAATATAAACTACTCGTTGCTTTTTTTGAACACTCTACCTCAACAATATTTCCTGTTTGAAAAAGAAATCCACCTTTTTTACTTTTACGTACACCTCTCGCGATTCCGGAAATAAGACCTTGTTCTCTGGTAAGGATTTTGACAATTAAACTTGTGTCAGAATACTTTAGCTTGTGAAGAATTATTCCTGAAAATTTTGCCATTCGCGCAATTGTTTGTGGCTAATTGATGAATAAAATTTTCGTAGCAACCGATTGCGACCCGTCTGGTGTGGCACAAAAAACTAAGTAAACCCCTGTTTTCACTCTATCTCCTGATGTTGTTTGTCCATTCCAAATGGCTTGACCTCCATTTGCGACTCCTTTGTAAACTAAATACCCATTAATATCTGTAATTCTAATTTCGGAATTCGTCACAAGCCCTTTAATTGCAATATCCCCATAATAATCTGGTGTAACGGGATTAGGGTAGGCATATACTTGGCTATAATCTATGGTTCCTCCTGTTGCTGTGGATTTATATGAGCAAACTCCCTGATCTGTCCCAAAAAAAACTTCTCCTGTTTCGTGATTTACACCAATTGTTAGTATGATGTTAGAAATTAATGGGCTATTTTCTACTGTAAAATGTAGTATTTCTTCGGTTCCGTCTTCTGCGATTAGGTATACCCCTGAGGAGGATGTGCCAATCCATTTTCTATTTGCGCCATCGATAGTAATGGCCGTTACGGTTTGGGTTTCTAACAAATACTCCGTATAACCATCTTGTTGAATAAGAATTTTTTCTGCATCAGAAGGATTCTCTCCGAATAAATCTGAAGGAGATCGAAAAACGACTACGCCTTCCGCTGTACCAACCCATATTTCCCCATCAAGGTCTTCTACCAAATCGAGAACCGTATTGCTAGAAAGTCCCCCTTTTGTGGTTGTCAACCCTATCATTTGATCGTCAGTTGTATCGGCTATTGTGTTGTTGTAATTCAACACAACTATCCCTGCGTTTTTTGGAAGAGCTACCCATATAATATTGTTCGATGTTGCTATCATTCGGCCCGTTCTTTTATTTGACATAACCGAACTTAAATCGAACGAATACCAATTTTCGCCTTGATCTTTTGCACATAATACGCTTTTAGCCCTCGCGTTTGCGCCCCATAAAATATTATTTCCATCGAAAGTTAGACTTGTCATTCCCGCATATTGATAATCTGGTGTAGCCCCTTCTACAAGGCTAACGCTACTATTACTTTGCCCGTATGTTTCAGTGTGAACATCGTTTATAACTTCTACAATCCCATCTCCGTGAACGGCAAAAAAAACTTTGTCTTGATTTATTGGGTCTATAGCAACAGAGAGAAAATCGAATAAAGAATCTATTCCATCTAATGTTTCTTTGCTATAAATTTTCCATTCGTTTTCTGAAAATTTAAACACTCCATCTTTATTGTATGTATTACTCCATAGACCTCCATATATTGACCCAGAAGCAATCCAAACATCACTTCCGTGTGAAGTAATTTCATGAGAGTTTCTTGAAGGGGGTCCTAAAACTGTATGTGCTTCGTATTGATTATCCCCTGTAATTTTAATAAGTCCTTTACGGGAGTCCGCGGCCCAAATAACTGAGGGGTCGTTTTCATCAAAAACAGCCTGCTTTGCCGCTGGAGCAATTTGACCATACGTTGTTAACTCTTGTATAGTGTTCCAACTCCCATCATACACTACGATCTTGTAGGTGTGACAAACAACAACTCTATCTTCCAACACATCAAAAAAAGCATTTGCTTGATTGTATACTGCTTGTTGTTTTTTCCAAGTTCCATTTTCTAGATAAAAAAGTGTGTCTGATTTAAACACATTGTTGCTGTAATTTGCGTACAGTTTTTCCTGAAAAAAGAACAATCTAGAAAATGTTGAATCGGGTAAGTCGGTCTCAACTTTCCATTGTTCGGGATCACTTAGATTATTAGAAAATTCAGAAAAAAACAAACCGCTATTTGTTGCGGCATAAATACCGATGCCGTTTACGACAATATCATTTACGCCTAAGTTTTGACTTGAATTAAGGTAATAAGTATCGCGAATTTCCTGTTTTAATAAATCGACAACAACAATTCCAAACCCACATGACAAATACGCTAATTCGTCTATAATTGTAATTTTATTAATCCTCTTAGTCCCAGGAAAATTTGCGTCTTTTATTCCCGATATATTTATTACAGAATTTAATTGGACCAAATCAATGTTTCCATTTTCGTAGCCAACAACCAAAATATCGGTTTCTTCCGCGAACACTATATCGGTAATCCCAATATCTGAAAGCCCTTGTATTCTTGTAAACCTATTTACGCTATTATCTGATTTATTGAAATAATACATGCCTGCATAAGACGCGCAATAGACTAAATTTCCAGCATCTGATACAGCAATGCCGTTCTGATAAGGAATGTGGTACTGCCACTCTTCTAGTCCTAAATTTTGGCCTAAAGAGATAAGGCTCAAAAACAGCCCAAGACTTGCTAAAACAGTTTTTTTCATAAATGACATAAACGCAAATTTGTGCATTTGTTGTTTATATCTGACAAATATTTTCGTTTTCCTGTTTTAAGAAATAACAATTTCTATTTTTGCAAAACGCACTCGTAGTTCAACTGGATAGAATATCGGATTTCGGCTCCGATGGTTGAGGGTTCGAATCCTTCCGAGTGCGCTTTTTTGTATTTCTCTTCTTAATTCACTCACAGCCAGCACATTGTGAGCGCTTTGGATTTAAGCCTGTTTCTTGAATATTTAACCCCCCTACACTAGCGGATCTACTCGCTTGCTTAAAGCGCTTTATTCTTCCTCAAAATGTAAATTTGGCTAGAATATGACTTTTTAGAGTACGCTTTTAAATTTGAAAGAAAACCATTCCACATTCCAGAGAAAAAGCCGGTAGATCCCGTTTTATGCTTTTCACTTAACATACTTACATAATACGAATCAAAAATCATGGGCAAGACATCAACAACTTTAAAGTCGAACTCTTTGAATAGACTTGATATGTCATCAGGACGAAAATGATATAAATGCCGCGGTACGTCATAAGCTGCCCATTCCTTACCATAGTGTTTTGCATCATGGCTCGCGCAATTTGGAACTGCAATAATAAGCACGCCATCCTGCTTTAAGCTATTAATCAAAACCCCCAACGTTTCCTTTAATTGATGAACGTGTTCTAGCACATGCCATAAAGTAATAACGTCAAACTCTTGTTTTCCTAGAGTAGAAATTTGTGCAGGACTAATAACCTCCAGACCGAATTCCTTAATGACCTTTTCACGTGTTTCTTTATCAGCCTCTACCCCTTTTGTTGTCCAATTCTTTTCCTTACAATAATTTAAAAATGCGCCTGCTCCACTCCCGTAATCTAAAATAGTGTTGCCCGAAACTAAATTAGAAATCAACTTAAATTTCTGCCCAAGAGTATATTTTCTAACTTGTTTATAAATAAAGTTTACAAGTCCTTTTCCGGAGTTTGTATGAGAAATGTACGCTTCTGCTTTATAGTAAGGGCTGATTTCCTCCTCGTTTGGGCGAGGGTTTGTGTATCGAAAACGACAGCTTAAACATTCTACAATTGAAAATGTTTCACGTGAAACAGTGTAGTCTGTACATTCTAAAAAAGGTTGATTTTCTGAAGATTTGCAAATTGGACAGCTCTCTAGTTCTTCCATCTCAACTATGTTTCAACTGGAACATTATCGACCTAAAAACACCATTAGAACAGAAATATCGGCAGGTGTTACGCCACTTATTCGAGATGCCTGTGATATAGTTTTCGGTTTTATCACCCCTAACTTCTCTCTAGCTTCAAGCGACAACGACTTAAGCTTAGCGTAATCGAAATTATCAGATAGCTTAATATTATCAAGCCGCTGAAGCTTATCTGCGTTTTGCCGTTCTTTTTCTATATAACCACTGTATTTAACGATAATTTCCGCCTGCTCAACAACCTCGTCTGATAATCCATTATGTTTTCTTTGAAACACCGCAATTTCTGAAGAAGCTTCGGACAAGTGCTGAGAAACCACCGTAGGGCGAGACAAAATATTAATTGCTTTTGTTTTTTGTTTGATGGGCGCGGAATTTAATTTGTTTAGTACTATGTTCATAAGAACTGGCTCAACACTTTGCTTCTTGTAGAACGAAATCAATTCGCTTGTCCCTTCAATTTTTTTCTGTGTTCTTTTTAAACGCTCATCATCAACCAGCCCAATATTATGCGCGATTTCGGTTAGACGAATATCAGCGTTATCTTGTCTCAGTAAGATTCTATACTCCGCACGAGAAGTAAACATACGATACGGCTCTTCTGTGCCCTTGGTAATTAAATCATCGATTAAAACGCCTATATATGCCTCGTCTCTTTTCAGAATAAGCTCGTCTTTTTCTTGTAGTTTTAGGGAAGCGTTTGTGCCCGCCATTAATCCTTGCGCACCCGCTTCTTCGTAACCTGTTGTTCCATTTATTTGACCAGCAAAATACAGATTATCAACCAGTTTTGTTTCTAAAGAAAGCTTTAATTGCGTTGGTGGAAAATAATCATACTCAATAGCATATCCTGGTCTGAAAAACTTAACATTTTCGAACCCTTTTACTGATCTTAGGGCTTTAACTTGAACCTCCTCAGGAAGGGAGGTGGAAAATCCATTGACATAGATTTCACATGTATTCCACCCCTCGGGCTCAACAAATATTTGGTGCCTGTCCTTGTCTGCAAAACGGTTAATTTTATCTTCCACAGAGGGACAATATCTTGGCCCCGTGCTCTGTATTGTACCGTTAAACATGGGCGACCTATCAAAGCCTTCTTTGAGCAATTCGTGTGTTGTTGTGTTTGTATATGTAATGTGACAGCTTCGCTGTTTTGACAAAGGTTGCGTAATAGTAGAATACGAAAATTTTCCTGGTTTCGTGTCGCCAGGTTGTTCTTCCATTTTCGAGAAGTCTAACGAACGTCCGTCAACTCTTGGTGGTGTTCCTGTTTTCATTCTTCCACTTTCGAAACCAAGTTCTCGAAGCTGTTCTGTAATTCCTGTAGAAGCGCGTTCAGCCATTCTTCCTCCCCCAAACTGCTTGTCACCAATATGAATTAACCCATTTAAAAATGTTCCGTTTGTAAGAATTACGGCTTTTGCTTTAATGTCAATACCAAGTCCTGTCTTTACCCCAGTTACCTTGCCAGATTTAACTATAATTCTAGTAACCATATCCTGCCAAAAATCAAGATTTGGTGTTGCCTCTAGCATATCTCTCCAGTAAGTTGTGAAAAGCCTTCTATCATTTTGTGTTCTGGGGCTCCACATCGCAGGGCCCTTAGATTTGTTTAGCATTCTAAACTGAATAGCCGAACGGTCACTAACAATACCTGAATAACCCCCTAATGCGTCCATTTCCCGCACGATTTGTCCTTTTGCTACGCCACCCATTGCTGGGTTGCACGACATCTGCGCGAAACGCTCCATGTCCATCGTAACCAACAACACAGACGAACCTAGTCGAGCTGCTGCTGCTGCTGCTTCGCAACCAGCATGGCCTCCACCAACAACTATGACATCGTACTCTTTATGCATTGTATATTTGTTTCACGTGGAACATTTTTTCTAAAAGGTGCGCAAAGATAGGTAATAATCTTCCTTGGCGGTCATTTGCTCTTTGTCTTGTTTGGTTTTGTCTCTATATCCGCACAAGTGCAATGTGCCGTGAGCGAGAACACGATTTATTTCGTTTAACTTATTGATTTTAAGTGTCTTGGCATTTTCTTTGATTCTATCTAAACTCAAAAAAATATCCCCACCAATGAGGCCATTCTCACTATAATCAAACGTAATTACATCGGTATAATAATCGTGTTTAAGGTATTTCTTATTTACCTCTAGGAGATACTCGTCAGAAGTGAAAATAAAATTAATGTCGTTACTTTTAAAACCCTCGTTTTTAATTAGCTGCAACAACCAGTTTCTAGTTGCAATCTTATTGGGAAGGTTGTAGGAAATGTCCTCGCAGTGGAAGCGAATCACGGTAAAAAAATAAGGTGGTTGATATTTAGTTTGCGCTGATAGCGAAATTCAATTCTACAGCTCTGCCGTTATCTGAAAACTCAACTTTATCAGCTAGGTGTTTCATTAAATAAATTCCACGACCGTGTGGTTTTTCAATATTTTCTGGCTCTGTTGGGTCGGGTAAATTATCGAAATCGAAACCTGCCCCTTGATCTTTCACCGTGAACGTTAATTCTTTTTCGTTGGGCACAAATTGAAGGTCAATACTCTTTTCCGGGTCATACTTATTCCCGTGCTGTATAGCGTTAGTTACTGCTTCGGTAAGAGCAATTAAAATATTTCCGTAATAGTCCTCATTAATTTTAAATTCCTCACAAACTTCGTCAACAAGGGCCTCAACAACAGTTAAGTTTTCTGTTTTTGAGCTAATTTGAATTTCTTGTGTTTCCATTGCTATCATGACTTACTCTACTTGATTAAAATACTCATTTACCTTGTTCTTGTAGAAACTGTTCATTGTTGGCGGAACTGTTCTTAGCAGCTCTGCCTCCTTTTGTTTCATGATGTTATACTCAAAAAATTCTGAAGGGTTACTAATTTCTTGATTTTTTGCTTCTTGCGATTGTCTTTTCTCGTCAAACTCTCGTTCTCGCTCGGCTTTTTCATGCTCTAAAAGTCGTGTCATGATGTCTCTTTGTCTGCGAATTGTTTCTTGCGTAATATTTTTATTAACGATGTCTTTCTCGTTTTCTTCCATCATCTCGGCTAGTTTTTCGAGATTTCCTTTGCCTCCTTTCCCTTCTCCCTCGCCTTCGTTTTCTCCTTCTCTACCCATTTTGTCGGCAATCTTTTGAACTTCGTTTCGCAATGCTTCTTGTTGTGCAGCAAGTTCAGCAAGCTTTTTACTCATTCCTCCTCCTGGAGATGAGCCATTAGGTTTTTGCCCTGGCTTTTTCCCTGCTTCCATTTCTTTTTTGAGTTGCTCCATCTGCTTGCTCAAGCTTTTCTGCATTTTTTTCATGCTGCCTGGCTTAGGCTGGCTACTGTTTCCTGGTTTAGAACAACTTTTATCTCCAAATTTTTGCTCAGACATTTGTTGCTGCATTTGCTGAATTGCCTCATCGAGCATCAGTGCCAAATTGTTTAGAGAGGTCATGATGTATTGCTCCCGTCCTGCTGCCTCAGCAATATATTGATTAAATCTTTTTGGTGGATTGTGGTTACTCAGTAAATCGATAGATTTTTCGATGTTCTCATTAATTTGAGTCATTTCTCGGTTTACAACCGATCGGATTTTGGGTTGGCGTTTGCTAAGCGCGAACAATGAATCTTCAACCATTTTTGCGTCATCAGATAGTTTTTTTTGCCGCTGAATCAACTCGACATAATACGGACTATGGTTTTTTATCGTTTTTACTTCTTTCATCAGTTGTTCTTGATCGAACGATAGGGCTATGAGGTTGTCACGCAATTGTCGCAATGCCTCTATGTCTTCTGCTTGTTTCTCTTGCATTTCTTGCTGCATGTTTTGCAGTTTTTCGGACATCTTTTGCATTTCGTCTCCAGCACTTTGTTGGCTTTCTGAAGCTTTCTTCTTTTTACCTTCGCTCAACTCTTCTGAGCTCTCTTCCATTTGTTTTTTAGCTTCTTGTTCTTCTTGTTCTGTATCGGGCATCTTGTGTGAATTTTCGAGCTCTTCATTTTTCTCAGCTAACTCATCCATATCTTTTTGCAATTCCTCAAACTTCTCTTTAATCTCTTGCTGCTTTTCTTTTAGATCTTCTTTATCTGCATCTTTCTCTTTTGTTTCTTCAGCCAGTTCTTTCTGCTCTTTGGCTAGTTCATCTAACTTCTCGATTGTTTCTTCGAGCTTCATTTCAAATTCCATTTGTTTGAAGGTTTCCAACGTCCTGTCCAGCTCTTTTTCGATGTCTTTGTTGGTTAACTTCATTTCTTGCAATTTTTCTTGCAACTCTTCTTTGTTGAGTTTCTCCATCATTTCTTCCAACTCTTTGAACATTTCTTTCATTTCGTCCGTCATCACCTGTTCAAACAGTTCTTGAATCTGTTTTTGTTTTTCTACAATCCGTTCTTCTTGCTCTTTGTATTCACTTTGCTCGTTTTGCATTTGCTGATTTTCTTGCTTTACCTTTTCGATATTCTTCTCCAGCTTTTTTTGCTTTTCGAGTAGTTCTTCTAGCCGCTTTTTATCTTCCCATGAAAGCTCTTTTTTCTCCAACAATTTCTTTTGAAACTTCTCTAAATCTTCCTGAATTTCTTTCGCATCTTTCAAGCTTTCTTCCAGTTTTTCTTTAATTTCTTCGCTACTTTTATCATTTTGCTCAGCTAACTGATCAAGCGTTGGAGCTTTAAAAATCATTTTCGTTGACTTAGTAGATTTGCTTCCATTAATCCCATCATTGTCCCACACCTCGAAATAATATTCAATTTGGTCACCCGCTGAAACGGGCAAATCACTAATATCCCAATAATGAAAAAAATAATCTTGCGTAGTTTTATTTACCAAAATAGGTTCGACAATCAACTCCTTTGGCGAAACGGAATCGGAGCCATTAAACTTGTAGTTAAACGTCATTTTCGATAACCCATAATCATCCTTAATGTTTCCCCTAAAATAGATTCGCTTACTAGATAACGAATCGACTTGTTCTTCAACTTCGATTGATGGATACTGATCTGGAACAACACTTATGGAATACATTACAGAGTCTTTACTGCGCATAAATTCATTACTCGTTGAAACAAAATAATTATTGCTTTTTCTTATCCGTTCAACGTATTTGTAAGTTCCCTTTGCTGACTGTTCTACAACAAAAGAGGTGTCCGCAAACGTTAATCGCAATTTGTCTGCGTCTTTTGTTGTAAACGTCCAAACGGCTTCCGTTCCTTCGGGAACAACCATGTCTCCGGTGTTGTTTAGCGAACTGTTTTCTCGCTTGATGTACTTCGGATAATTCAATTTGATATTAAACCCAAGCAAAAGGGGCTGAGGAACAACATTTATTTGTTGTGCTTCAGAATAAAATCCATCGGCTGTAATTCTAAAGTCGGTATTTTCTTGAATGTTTTTTATGGTGTAACTGAACTCTGTTTTTGATACTTTTTTTAACCGAAACTGACTTCCATTTATTTCTACAAAAGCGTTGTTGGGTAATTCCTGCCCATTAACGGAAACATTAATTGTAAAGTTTTCTCCTTTAATTGCGCTGAGGCTTTCGTTACTTATTGTAAAAGTAAACGGGGCAGTTGGCGCAAAATGTTGCGTATGGTTCACCAACCTTTCGGTCCCTTGTTTTAGAATGTTTGGCGTAACAATAAACAACAACAATAGGACGAAAACAGGAGGGAGGGCAAAACGTAAATACTTTTTGTTTTCCGAAAAATCGATTTCCGCAGCAAAAGGAACAGGATTAATTTCCATTACCTTTTGATCGATACTCGCATACAACAACTCAGAATTATTGGTGTCGCTAAGCTGTTTTAACTGAAGTACGTTTAACAATTTGTCTTGCACAGAAGAAAAATGAGAGCCAATAATTTTTGCAGCTTCGTCATGCGAAAGTCCGTCACCCATGTTGAATAATTTCGCCCCAGGAACTAATAGAAATTTAACAACAGTAGCTGTTGACGCTAAAATTAACCCATAAAATAAAACAGTTCGGAGGGTTGTTTCGAACTCGCCAACAAAATCGACCAATACGGTTAACAGAAAATAGGAGAGGAGCAGAGCCAACGAATATATCGTGCCTTTTATCAGTTGGTTTTTGTAAAACCTACGGATAAATTCATCGAGTTTGGAAATTAACTCGCTATATGTTGATGAACCGTTTGACACTAAAGCAAAATTAGACTTTTATTATGTTAGCCGCTAATGCGCGAATTATAAACTTGGTTTTTAGCAAAAATTGTGCCGAGTGGTTTATGGGTTTTACGTAAAGAGCAATGGAATGCGGATGGGATAATCTCTACCTAGAAACTCTCCTGAAAATTTAAATGCGTTTGCCCTGGGGTCGGAGCAAGTTATACGAGAAAAAATAAATCTCTTACCTTTGCCTTGTGTGGAATAAAGTGCAACTGCTACGAAAGAAATACCTTGCCTTAAATTTAAGCGAGGTAATTGACTACGAAAAGTTTTCGATGATTTCTATCGTTTATAACTCTACAAAAATTGAAGGTTGTTCGCTGTCAGAAAGCGATACCAAAGTATTGTTGCAAAACGATATTACTGCAAAAGGCAAGCCTTTAACAGACCACTTAATGGTTAAAGACCACTTTGCCGCATTACTTTTTCTCAAGCAAGAAGCCACAAAAAAAAGAAAGTTATCTATCGATTTTGTCAAAGAAATTGGAGGTCTAGTAATGAAAAACACCGGTGGAGAAGTAAATACAATGTCGGGAACTTTTGATACTTCGAGTGGGGATATTCGTTTGGCGCAGGTTTACGTTGATAAAAAATATTTTCCAGACTTTAAAAAAGTTGAGCCGCTGCTAAATTCACTGATTGAAAGTGCAAATGCCAAAATTGACACTGTTTCTGGCAACGACATTTTGAAGCTGTCAGCAGATGTTCACTACAATTTGGTTAATATCCATCCTTTCGGTGATGGCAATGGAAGAGCTGCTCGCCTGTTTATGAACTACATTCAGTTTTACCACAACGAACCGCTTATTAAAATATTTACCGAAGACCGCGCAGAATACATTGATGCGCTTAACGAAACTGAGGACAAAGAGAATCCAGAAGTTTTTCAAAACTTTGTCTGTCAACAGCACATCAAGTTTTACGAAAATGAGTTGGAAAAGATAAAAAACAAAGATCGAGGGTTTAACTTAATGCTATAATTTTACCCCACAAGTTGGGTCTATTCTGAGTAAAAACTACTTATTTTTCGATTTCATTCCGAAAATAACTACTTATTTTTCGATTTCATTCCGAAAATAACTACTTATTATTGGATTATTTATTCTACTTTTGATAAATGATTGCACGTGTTTTACATTCAATAATTAAAGAAAAACTGTTTGACGGTAAGGTAATCGTACTAATTGGTCCGAGGCAGGTAGGTAAAACTACCCTCTTAGAGCGTTTTGCAAATGAATATGATGATTTTCGTTGGCTAAATGCAGACGAACAAGATGTAAGAGCCTTATTCGGCAGCCCCAATTCAGCATTTTTAAAAAAGGAGTTTGGTTCCGCGAAAATTCTTGTGATTGACGAAGCGCAACGTATAAAAGACATTGGTGTTAAGCTCAAGTTAATCACCGACCAAATTAAAGATGTCCAACTAATCGTAACGGGCTCTTCTGCTTTCGAGTTAGCAAACGAAATTAACGAACCGTTAACTGGTCGAAAGTGGGAATACAAAATGCACCCTATTTCTTTTGAAGAAATGGTAAACCATCATGGCCTATTGACTGAAAAAAGATTATTAAATCATCGATTAGTTTATGGCTATTACCCTGAAGTTGTTACCGCAGAAGGAAACGAAAAAGAAGTTCTAAAACAGCTCTCAGATAGTTATCTATACAAAGATTTATTAACGTGGAACAAAATTCAGAAAAGTGACAAAATCATAAAACTACTCAAGGCTCTTTCTTTTCAAGTCGGTAATCAAGTTTCGTACAACGAACTTGGTCAAACCGTAGGGTTAGATAGCGCGACCGTTGAGTCGTATATTCAATTGCTAGAACAGGCATATATCGTGTTTCGATTAGGTACCTTTAATCGGAACTTAAGAACAGAACTTAAAAAAACGAGGAAGGTCTATTTCTACGATAACGGGATTCGAAACGCTTTGATTGCGAATTTTCAGCATGTTGATTTACGCCAAGATATGGGAGCGTTGTGGGAAAATTTTATGATTTCTGAACGAATGAAATTCAACGACTACAACAAGCGTTGGGTAAATCGATATTTCTGGCGAACACTTGCTCAACAAGAAGTTGATTATTTAGAGGAAACAGACGGTCAGCTTTTCGCCTATGAGTTTAAGTGGAATCCAAACGGAAAAGGAAAAATAACCCGCGCTTTTACCAATAGCTATCCCGATGCGATCACCCAGATGATTACACCAAATAACTACACGGACTTTATCCTAAAGCACGATTAGCACGAATGCTCTCCGACTTTAAACAACAATCAATTTTTCGGATAAACGAAAACACGGAACGGATAGGGGTTTGTCTTGGGAGGTTAAGCGAAGAGCTAATTTGGAAACCCCCGAATCAAGAAATAACCTCAATCGGCAACCTCATTTTACATTTAGAGGGCAACATTACGCAATATATTCATTCTTCGTTGGGAGAAGAAAAAGACAACAGAAATCGTAATGAAGAATTTACTGAGAACCAAAATTTAACAAAAGCAGAATTGCTTTCTAGAATAAAAAAATGCACTCAAAAAGCCACAGAAATAATCAATACGGTTTCCGAACCCGAACTAAATCGAAAAAGGCTCGTTCAAGGGTTTGAATTATCGGGGACAGGAATAATTATTCACGTTGTCGAACATTATTCGTATCATGTAGGGCAAATTGCACTACTAACAAAGTTATTTACCAATCAAGATTTGGGTTTTTATAAGAATCTCGATCTAACTATTACCAACAACATTTGAAATTTACAGAATTTAATTTACACGACCAACTCCTTGAAGGGCTTGGTTATATGGGCTTCGAAGACGCAACACCAATTCAAGAAGCTGCAGTGCCCAAGATATTAGCCGGCAAAGATTTAATCGGCTGTGCCCAAACAGGAACAGGAAAAACTGCTGCCTTTATTTTACCCGTTCTTCATAAATTGGCAAGCAGACCGACCAAAGGTTTAAACACATTGGTTATTTGCCCTACGCGAGAACTTGCCATACAAATTGAACAAGAAATACAAGGTTTTTCATACTTCACAGGCGCGAGTTCGCTCGCCATATACGGAGGTGGAGACGGCACAAACTGGGAAGCGCAAAAATCTGCATTGACTGATGGGTGCGATATTGTTGTCGCTACTCCTGGAAAACTGATGTCACACATTAATATGGGTTATGTCGATTTTTCGAACATCGAACATTTAATTTTGGATGAAGCCGACAGAATGCTCGACATGGGTTTTGTAGATGATATTCTTAAAATCATCAAAGCAATGCCCAAAGAGCGTCAATCGCTTTTCTTTAGTGCAACCATGCCGACAAAAATTCGGGAATTTGCTTCTAAAATATTAAATAAAGAATACGAAGAAATTAGTATGGCGATTTCTAAACCCGCTGCGGGAGTTTTACAAGCTGCGTATTTGGTTTACGACAATCAAAAATCTCGTTTATTAACGGAGCTCATCGATAAAAACCCTGAATACGAAAGCATTATTATTTTTACTTCAACCAAACGAAAAGTTACTGATATTATGAATGCCTTTCGGGGTAAAAAATACACCGTTGCGGCAATTTCTTCTGATTACGAACAAAAACAACGAGAAGAAGTTCTTTTAGGATTTCGTTCTAAGCGTGTACGCGTTTTAGTCGCTACAGATGTTGTGAGTAGGGGCATAGACATTAAAGACATCAACCTTGTGGTAAACTACGATGTCCCCAACGATGCTCCAGATTATGTACATCGTGTTGGGCGAACCGCTAGAGCAAACACAACTGGCGTAGCTTTGACCCTTGTCAACGAAGATGACATGTACAAGATGCATAAAATCGAAGAATTAATCGAGTCTGAAGTTCCTAAATCTCCTTTGCCAGAAGGATTTAGTGAGGGGCCGAAATGGGATATTTCGTTCAGAAAGAAAAGCCGCCATGGTGGGGGAGGTAAAAAATCGTTTAACAAAAACAAACGTAGATTTAAGAAGTGGCCGCCCCGTCCTTCGGACATCCCTCCTAAAACAGGAGGGGAAACTTAGTTGCAGTTAACAAAATGCCCGTGCTTAGTTCTTCATATAAAGCTTCCTTGTTTTTTCGTGGGGGACACACTAGTACAATACTCGCGAGGTTTTTTCGAAAAGTTGAAGGCGTGTCTTGTGTCCGAGAGCGAATTTCGACCCCCGACAACGATTTCCTTGATTTAGATTTTCCCAAAACCAATAGTGATAAAATTGCTGTTCTTGTCCATGGGCTTGAAGGAAGTTCCGCATCTACCTATATGCAAGGGATGACAAAAGAGTTCAACGCTAACGGCTGGAATATTGTTTGTTTGAATATGCGTGGTTGCAGTGGAGGGCCTAACCGCCTTTTTTCATCTTACCACAGCGGAAAAACTGACGATTTAAATTTGGTTATCAACCACGTTAAAACTGATTATAAAACTATTGCGCTAATCGGATTTAGCCTTGGTGGAAATGTAGTTTTGAAATATTTAGGCGAAAACGCAAAACAACTTGATTCTAAAATAAATTTCGGTGCTGCAATTTCTGCTCCTTGTGATTTAGAAGGTTCGGCTGAAGAACTCAGAAAGCCTAAAAATTTCTTGTACATGATGCGTTTTTTGAAAACCTTGAAGGTAGAGGCGCTGGAGAAAAAGAGATTACATCCGGAAGTTGAATTAAAGATTTCCAAAGTTCTCGTAGCAAATGATTTCCATGAATTTGATAATCTCTATACTGCTCCTGCACATGGTTTTAGGGATGTTTACGATTACTGGTCCAAATCGAGTAGTAAACAGTTTTTATCAAA
Source organism: Flavobacteriales bacterium (assembly GCA_016763645.1). Taxonomy (GTDB): domain Bacteria; phylum Bacteroidota; class Bacteroidia; order Flavobacteriales_G; family NORP312; genus NORP312. Next base: position 17,635 of record JAESTK010000092.1, on the reverse strand, counting down.
AATTTCGATTCCAACGTTGTTAATTAATTCTAAAAATGATCCATTTCTTTCCGATTCTTGTTACCCTGTTGAGGAAGCCAAAAACAATCCCAACTTCTATTTAGAAGTCCCAAACCATGGTGGGCATTTAGGTTTTCTCTCGAAAAAAGCGTTTCATGGAAAAAGTTGGTTGGAGGAAAGGGTTCTGACGTTTATTTCTTCTTAATATCAATCCCACTAACTCCCTTTTCTAAGGGAGAAATCCTTCTTGGATACTCCGAATATATTCGGACTGGCTAGGGAGATTGAACAACTCTTCTTTAGCAATTACCTCTCAAATTTTCATACATTCACGACCTGAAATGAGCAACACCGCACGGCAATATTGGGAAACTAACCTGAAGTATCTCGTGATACTTCTTGTATTTTGGGTTATGGATTTTACGGCTGTTGGGCAGAACTACCAAAATTTGCCTACGTGTTTCCATTGCGACCCTGTTCCTCTTAATACGAATGACTGGGGCCTGATTTTTCAAGGCACAATTTCCAAAAAATTCACAGATAGATTAAAAGGTGAACTTAACCAGCAGACTCGCGTAATGAATCAATTTAGTTCTTTAAGCGCAATTATGCTAGAGTCTGGAATAAAAGTAAAGTTAAATAACCGTATTTCGCTAAAATCGGCTTTTCGATTTACACAAACTAAATACACAACCGTGTCTCAAGAAAAATTCTCACGTTTATTCTTTCGGCTTCACGTTGCTGGTTACTATGTTTGGCACAAAGAAAACATTCCAATACGTGTCCAGTTCCGCTCTAGGCTAGAGGATGAAAACTATCAATATATTTTCGTGAGTAGAGCGTTTTGGAGAAACAGAATTAAAGTCGCTTACAATTTTAAACAAAAACTGAAACCGTACACCTCTTTTGAAATATTTAAACAAGCCGCCAACTCTGGGTTCATTAATTTTTACAGATACGAAGCGGGGGTGAAGTGGGAAACGTTTGAAAAATTTAATTTAACAGTAATATTTCGACATGAATATAATTTCGGAAGCTACGATATACCAAGTCAAACACAGGCGTTCGGTTTAATGGCTAATTGGTCAATTTAATTTCCCTCTACTAAATTTCTTACATTCACAACCTGAATGAGCAACACCGCGCAACAATATTGGAAAACCAACTTAAAGTATCTTCTGGTGCTTCTTATTGTCTGGTTTGCTGTTTCGTTTGGTTGTGGAATTCTCTTTGTTGACGAACTCGACACCATTAGAATTGGAGGCTTCAAACTTGGATTTTGGTTTGCACAACAAGGATCTATTTATGTTTTTGTGGCACTCATTTTCGTGTATGTTTACTTGATGAACCGCCTCGATAAAAAACATAACGTTGACGAATAATGGATTGGAGCATTCAAACATGGACATTTATTTTGGTGGGGCTCAGTTTCGCTGTTTATATTGGAATTGCCATTTGGTCGAAAGCCTCATCTACTAAAGACTTTTATGTCGCTCATGGTCAAGTTTCTCCCTTAGCGAATGGATTAGCAACTGCGGCAGATTGGATGTCGGCAGCATCGTTTATTTCTATGGCTGGTATCATCTCCTTTTCTGGCAGAGATGGCTCAGTTTACCTAATGGGTTGGACTGGAGGCTATGTTCTTTTAGCGTTATTACTTGCTCCTTATCTCAGAAAATTCGGGAAGTTTACCGTGCCCGATTTTATCGGAGATAGATACTATTCTGAAGTCGCTCGATTTATTGCCGTTGTCTGTGTAATTTTCATCTCGTTTACATACGTAGCAGGACAAATGCGTGGAGTAGGGGTCGTGTTTTCTCGGTTTTTGGATGTTCCCATACACATCGGAGTAATTATCGGAATGGCTATCGTTTTCTTTTATGCCGTAATAGGAGGGATGAAGGGTATTACCTATACCCAAGTGGCACAATATTGCGTTTTGATTTTCGCCTTTCTCGTCCCTGCGATTTATATTTCAATAATGATGACGGGCAACCCAATTCCGCAAATTGGTTTTGGCTCAGAACTCATAAATGAACCCGGTACATTCTTGCTCGATAAGCTAGATGGGCTGTCAGAAGAATTAGGTTTTGGAACCTACACAGATGGTACAAAATCTACTATTGATGTCTTTTTTATTACTGCTGCGCTGATGGTCGGCACAGCGGGATTGCCACACGTAATTGTTCGGTTTTTTACCGTACCTAAAGTGCGTGATGCCCGAGTTTCTGCGGGTTATGCTTTAATTTTTATTGCTATTCTTTACACAACAGCGCCTGCCATAGCCGCTTTCGCACGATTAAACATGATGCAGTCAGTAAGTGAAGTTGAATACGAAAAACGCCCTACATGGGTGAAAAACTGGGAAACAACAGGACTAATTAAAATCGAAGACAAGAACAACGATGGCATAATTCAATATGTAAAAGATGCTGGGCAAAACGAAGTAACGATAGATCGTGACATTATAGTTTTAGCTAATCCAGAAATAGCCAAACTGCCTAATTGGGTTATTGGTTTAGTCGCTGCTGGAGGGTTAGCTGCAGCGCTTTCAACTGCGGCTGGTTTACTCTTGGTTGTTTCTACTGCTGTGGCTCACGATTTAGTGAAGAAACAGATAAAACCAGATATTACCGAAAAACAAGAATTACGCTTAGCGAGAATCGCTGCGGGCGGAGCTGTTTTAGTTGCAGGATATTTCGGTATAAACCCTCCCGGGTATGTGGCTCAAGTGGTTGCCTTGGCTTTTGGGTTAGCCGCTGCTTCTTTCTTCCCTGCCATTGTAATGGGCATTTTCTCTACTCGAATTAACAAGGAAGGAGCGATTGCTGGTATACTTTCGGGCCTACTATTTACCATTGCGTATATCGTATATTTTAAGTTCGTTTCTCCCGAAAATAACTCTGCCGAACATTGGTGGTTAGGCATTTCGCCAGAAGGAATTGGCACGTTAGGTATGCTCATTAACTTTTTAGTAACGGGTGTGGTTTCTTATTTTACGCCTGCACCACCTCAACATGTTATTGATTTAGTGAGGGAGATAAGAGTGCCGAAATGACGCTTTTGAAAAATATCATTGCCGTATTGCTTGTTTTTGCGATTGGGCTCGTTTGGCTTCTTTTAGGTCTGTCATTTTTCCACGACTCACTAATGACAGTAGAGGATTATGAAATTCGTTCGGGCATAATTTCAACCGCTGAAATAATTGATGAACCTAAGAAGAAATTCATTTCTATTAAATTAGAGAATGATAGCCTTATTTATAAACCTTTTCTCGGAGCGCTACGAGTCAACTCTTACATGTTAAATAAGCTTTCCGCCAAGTCAAAAATTACTGTCTACGGTTCTATAAAGCATAAGGCTTCGAACGAATTCGAATGCGTCCAAGTTTCTGTTAATGACACTATCATAATTCCTTACAAAAACACCAAAAGAAATAAAAGGTTGGGCGGAATTGCTTTTATGGTTTTAGCAACCAGTCTTATATTTTGGTTTGGTTGGTGGGCTAACAAGAAGGGGATGCTAAACAAGTCGTGAACTCACGATGTCTTTCCTTTCTTTGCGAAAATTTGAGTAATGTCGAAAGTACGCGTAAGATGGTCCCAAACTACGTAGATCATATATTGATCGCACAAGGTCCCAATCAAACCGAAATTTACACGTCAAGTTATTCTTAACTTGCAACCGCAACAAAGACAAAACCATGAACAAATAACTTCAACGGAAAAGCATGCAAATCAATTCTTTTAAAAGTTGGTCGATTACCTATAACGCAAAATTTACTTTGAGTTTTTGTCTCATATCGTTTGCAATGTTAATTCTAAACTTGGCGTTTGGCGGCTTAATAAATCATCTTTTTTCTTTAAATCCTGTTATTCAAACTAGTCAGATTTATAGGCTAGTAACCTACATTTTTTGTCACGCTAATTTTGACCACCTCTTAGGGAATTTCTTTTATTTATTGATGCTTGGGCCTATTTTGGAAGAAAAATATGGTGCTAAAAATCTTGCTTTAATGACAGTTATAACGGCTGTATCAACGGGCCTACTTAATGCACTGCTCTTCAATAGTGGCATAATCGGAGCTAGCGGAATCGTGTTTATGTTCATCATTTTATCTTCAATAGTAAATATGAGGGCCAAAGAAGTTCCCCTTACCTTTATCTTTATAGTAGTAATTTATTTAGGGAAAGAGATCTATAACAGCTTTTCAATTGACAACATCTCTCAATTTGGACATATTTTCGGGGGACTTTGTGGAGGGGCTCTTGGCTACCTATTTAACACGGATAAAGACTAGCTTTTTCCTTCGAGATTGTTAACGCGCTTTTCAATGGTCAATAATCTTTGTGCAATATTGGTTGATTGAGTACCTGGCTGAGAAACCATTAATTTAACTTCAAACAACTGCCTCACATCTTCAATTATAGTCTCCTCTTGCGAGTCTTGAAGTTTAATTGTTACCTTTTCTTTACCTCCTAAATATTCTCCAAGAGCAATCCTTTTATCAGACAACACAAGCACAATCATGCTTTTAACCCCCTGCCTGATACTTGAACAAATAAGCCCATGATATTGCTGATTCTTGGCACCAAGAATTAGTACCCCCTTGATTTCAAAGAATTTATCTGCATGGTCAACAACTTTTGGGAATTGTATTTGGTGAATGTTATCTTTTTCTAGTTGTTCAAAAAGTTTAATACGATTCATCAATAATTCTGCGCTAATATGACCTAACGAAAAGTAATTTTCTGTTTTTTCTTGCCGCTGAGTTGATTTCATATCTTCAGCAGCACTAAACTTCGTCAATTGATTTACCGTCAAATCTTTTGTGAAAATATCACTTAACGGAACACTAAAATATTTAGCAATTTCGATTACTACATCTATCTTCGGTTCTGCACGAAGTTCCTCATATGCACCAATATTAGCTCTCTTCAGATTAAACAAATTGCCAAAAGCAGATTGGCTAAGTCCTTTAACTAAGCGTATTTTACGAATATTAGACCCTATTTTAGACATGCATAACCTGTTGTGAATAATGACAAATTACTAAAATATTTTGCAATAAATAAAATAATTAGCCAAATAAATTAGTTTGTGCTAATATTTTTAGTATGTTTGTCCTGTCGATTGATAAAAACAAAATAATTCAAACTAATATTAACCAACGAAAATAATGATTTAGCATTTCGGTTTACTGAACCTCAGGGCCTTATTATTTCGTGTAAATAATTACTTTTGAAGAAGTAAATCGAAAATTTAAAATTACAATTCAATGAAAGATAATTTCAACATCGTTAAAAACTACGTTTTAGACTTGGGATATACGATTACTGCTGCTAATGAAGAGGATCAGATAATCATTATAGAAGACGAGTCGTCTGGAATCAAAAATTGCGCGATTGGCTGTGCTGACCCCATCTTAATTATGGAACAACACATTCTGGAGCTCAATGGCGATTCAGGTGAAGTATTTCGAAGCTTGTTAATGAAAAACCGTGATATTATTCATGGCGCATTTGTTCTAGACGAAACTGGAACGAAGGTAATATTCAGAGATACTCTTCAAATTGAGAACCTAGACATGAACGAAATAGAAGGATCATTGAATTCGTTGAGCTTACTTTTAACAGAGTACGCTGATGAGCTAATCAAATTTTCAAAAAAATAAGGAGGACAAAAAAATGAGTTTATTTAAAAGATTATTCACATTGGGAAAAGCCGAAGCTAATGCGGTGGTAGATAAATTAGAAGACCCAATAAAAATGACTGAGCAAGGCATTAGAGATATGAAAAAAGATCTTGAAGGTTGTTTGAAAGCGATGGCAGAAGTAAAAGCCCTTGCTATTAGATCCCGCAACGAAATTAGAGAACAACAAGAAAGAGGGGTTGATTATGAAAAAAAGGCCATGTTGTTACTTCAAAAAGCTGAATCAGGGCAAATGGATAGCGCAGAGGCTGATCGTTTGGCTACTGAGGCTTTAAACAAAAAAGTGGAATGTGAAACTCATGTTGAAAGAGCTTCAGGAGAGCAAACTCAATTTGACCAAAACGTTAGTAAGTTAGAAGTAAACGTAAAAACGTTACGCTCTAAAATTAGCTCTTGGGAAAATGAGCTTAAAACACTTAAGGCAAGAGTCAAAGTTGCTACCGCTACCAAAAACCTCAACAAACAAATGGCTTCAATTGATTCGAGTGACACAATTTCGATGCTCGAAAGAATGAAAGAGAAGGTGGAGCAAGAAGAAGCATTGGCTGACGCCTACGGGGACATAGCAAATGAAAGCAAATCGCTTGATGATGAAATTGATAAAGCAATTGGAGGAAGTACCACTGTTGCAGCATCTGATAGTCTAGCCGCACTTAAAGCTAAAATGAGTAAATCCAAAGAGGCTTAGAAACTTTATATCCACACATTGGAGGAAGGCGATCTTCCTCCAATAATTAAAAGTAAGATTCGAGTGAAAAAATCAACGATTATACAGATCATATTCGTAGTAGGGCTCCTCACGGTGGCTTGGTGGTTATTCAAATTAGCGCTAAAATTCATACTTCCAATTGCGATAATATTAATTGGGGTATACATTTGGTACAAATTTTTTAGATCTAAGGATTAATTTCATGGAAGGATTGGGATTGCACATTTTAATGGAGTTTCATGACTGCCCCTCAAAAACGCTTGACGATCTAGAGGAGATCAAGCAAACCATGAACGATGCAGCCTTAGTTTCGAAAGCAACAATAATCAAATCAGTTTTTCATAAGTTCTCCCCGCAAGGGATAACAGGCGTAATAGTAGTCTCAGAAAGTCACTTAGCAATCCACACGTGGCCGGAGCACGGCTACGCTGCAGTTGACTTTTTCACCTGCAATCAGGATATGGACTATAACCAAGCATATAATCTGCTAGTCCTAAAATTGAAATCAAACACCCATAGTTACCAGACCATAAAGAGAGGGAATCTTCAATTTAAAGAAGCGGGGCATGAGTTATCAAAATATTAAAAGACGCACCTACGAGATTCTTGAAAAAGGCCAGGAAAACGACACCTGGAGCAAGCGGGTCGACATTTTTATAATCCTCCTTATACTGTTGAATATTGTGGCTGTAATTCTAGAATCAGTCCAATGGATGAGAGAAGATTACGGACTACTTTTCTCAAATATAGAAACATTTTCTATCATTTTCTTTTCCGTTGAATACTTGTTGAGAATTTGGTCAATTACTGAGAAAGAAAAGTATTCCCCTCCATTTCGTGGTCGGTTAAAATATATGTTCTCTTTTTACAGCTTAATCGATTTAGCGGCTGTTATTCCTGCGTACATTCCTCTTTTGATTACCGTAGACTCACGAGTAATTCGAGGAATTCGAGTACTTAGGCTTTTTAGACTATTGAAATTATCGAGGTACAATAAAGCCTTTAGTCAGATTAGGCAAGTTATGAACGGTGCTAAAGAAGAGTTGGTGATATCTTTATGTGGTGTATTAATGCTGCTTGTAATTTCTTCTTGTTTAATGTACTACATAGAGCACGATGACCAACCAGAAGCCTTTTCGAGTATTCCTGCTACCATGTGGTGGGGAGTTGCAACGCTAACAACTGTTGGTTATGGCGATGTATATCCTATAACTTCTTTAGGTAAATTTATTGGAGGAATAATGGCAATTCTTGGCGTTGGTTTGTTTGCTTTACCTGCCGGAATTTTAGCAAATGGATTCGGTAAGGTAATCGAAAAACCAACTGATAATGATAAACAAAACGATGAGCCGGAATCGCACGATCTAACATGCGACCATTGCGGCCAAAAAATTCACAAATAATAATACTATGGGTTTATTCGATAGATTTAAAAAAAAGACAAAAGAAGCGCAGATAAATTATACTGTTAACGAGCTTGGAGTCGGTTATATGGTCGACTATTTCATGGAAACATGGGAAGTAAAAAAAGTTTACCTGTACGACTGGGGAAACAACCTTGAAACGAGAGAATACCTTTTAGACTCAGGTAAAGAAACGTACTATCTTCATGTAGAAGATGAAGACAAATTGGTCTGCTCGCTCTCACAGAAGATCGAGATACGCGACATTGATGCTGGTCTGGTTAAACAGATTGTAGATCAGGATGACGCACCGCAACAAATAGTTCACCAGAACATTACATACACAAGGACTTCCTCTGGTCAAGGACACTGTGGAGAAGAACGCGATAATGAAGAAGATTATGCTAAATTTGTAAATTGGATGTTTGAAAATGGGGAAAATTTTATCTCCATAGACAGATGGGGTGAAGAAGATTTTTCAGCGGCCAAAGGAAGCTATGTTAAAGAGATAGAATTCTCAAACATATTGCCTAGATAAACGTAATTAACGAGTAATAACATGAATAAGATCTTAAATATTTCGGTTCTAGTTTTCGCTGCAATGGTTTTCGTTAGCTGTGGAGGACGAGCGTTCGTAAAATCTCCAGTTGACGACTATATAAGTCAGTATTCTGATCAACAGAACTTTGCAATTATATTAGAGAATATGGATGTTGAGGGGAGATTTTTTAAAACCTACAAACATCAGTACAAGGTTATACTTGAAGATTCGGAAGGAACTCCCGTTGAAACAAAAAGTGCTTGGAAAGAAGTTGATGAAAAGTTTTTCTGGGCCAACGAAGAAAATTTGGGCATGACTCTTTGTTATAAAAAGGACGGAAAATTAGAAAAAAATGTCTCTCCTCCAGGTTATCAGTATGTTGGTAATGGAAGATATGGAGAGTGGAGAAACAACAATGGCACTTCTTTTTGGGCATTTTATGGACAATATATGTTTATGTCCCAAATGTTTGGAATGATGCACCGACCAATATACCGCAGTGATTATTCCTCGTACCGTGGTGGGTATTATGGAAGCAAGGGGTATTATGGCCCTAAAACGGGCGGAAAATCGAAGTATGGAACCAGTTCTGCTGGAACGCGAAAATCACGCCCAGATTTCTTTGCGAGAAAGTCATCAAGGTCTGGTTGGAGTGGTAGCCGGGGCAGATCAGGGCATTCAGGAAGAAGTTCAGGATTTGGTAAATAAATAAAAAGTAAAACATGGATATTCTAGCGACATTAGACGGGGTACTTACTGCACTCATTTATTTATTAGCGAGTTTTGCGCTATTTTTTATCGGGAAGTATTTTTATAAACTAGTCAACAAGAAAATTGACATTGACCACGAATTGGTTGAAAAAGATAACCTAGCGTTTGCGTTTGCAAACGTAGGATACTACATTGGGTTGTTAATAGCAATTGCCAGCTTATATGAGGGCGATGACATTGGTCACATTGTCGACAACCTTATTGAAATAATGACATTTGGTCTATTGGCAATTGTTCTTCTTAACGTTTCCATATTTATTACAGATAAATTTATTCTTCGAAAATTTGATCTTCGGAAAGAAATTATAGAAGATCAAAACGTTGGAACTGGAGTAATCGAGGGAGCTATTTGTGTTGCAAATGGTTTAATTATTCACGGTGTAATGGCAGAAAATCCAGACAATTACCTTGGCATTATCGGTCTATGGGGGGTGTCTCAGGTTTTTTTATTGTTGGTGTCAATCGTTTACAATTGGATTACGCCTTACGACATTCATGAACACATCGAAAAAGACAACGTTGCCGTAGGAGTAGGCTATGCCGGAGCTATGGTTGCTATAGCTATATTGATTCGCCATGGCGCCCAGATTGATGCTGAATCTTGGATACAAGTAGTTGAAAATCTTGGTATGGAAACTGGGATCGGTCTATTGATGCTGCCGTTGGCACGTGTACTTACCGATAAGATTTTATTACCCGGGAGAAAACTTACAGACGAAATTGTTAATCAGGAAAAACCAAATGTCGGAGCTGGAGTAATTGAGGCTTTTGGTTATGTTGGTGGTGCGATGTTGATTTGCATGAGTTTCTCGTAACTTGAAACTCCGTTCGTATTTTTTAAAAACAGCAATATTTGCAACGGGCATCTCAGGTATAGTTTCTGAGTTTATATTATCAACTCTAGCTTCTTATTTTATCGGAGACACAATTGTTCAATGGACGATCGTTCTTTCCGTTATGCTCTTTACGATGGGGATAGGCAGTCAACTAAGTAGATACATCAAAGGCAATGTATTACAGACGTTTCTATTAATTGAATTTGGTTTATCCGTTCTTATCTGTATCTCTCCATTAGTTGTTTATAGTATAGCTGGATACACTCAATATATTCACATCGTGGTATACGGATTAAGTGCTTTAATCGGATTGTGTATTGGATTCGAAATACCATTAGTTACCAGATTAAACGAAGAGTTTGAAGACATCAATACCAATGTGTCGAGTGTGTTATCTTGGGATTATGTTGGGAGCTTAGTTGGGGGTCTTGCATTCGCTTTTTGGGGCCTTCCTCATTTGGGAATTAAGAATACTGCATTTCTGTTTGGTTTGCTAAACTTTTTGGCTGCAACACTGCTCCTCTTATCCTATTGGAAAGAACAAAAGCAGAACAAATCGTGGATTCTTGGAATTGGAGTTCTAGTTGTTTTTATACTTGGATTCGGATTCTTGAAATCAGATCAGATAATGCTTTACGGAGAGCAAAATAGATACAAAGACAAGATCGTTTTTGTAAAGGAATCTAAATATCAGAAAATAGTGATTACTACTTGGTTGGATAGTTATTGGCTCTACATTAATGGAAATCTGCAATTGAGCACCATAGATGAGTTTCTTTATCACGAACCAATGATCCATCCAATCATGCAAATTAGCAAAGAGCGCAAAGATATTTTGATTATTGGGGGTGGTGATGGTTTTAATGTCAAGGAGCTTTTGAAATATGATGATGTAGAAAGTATAACCATAGTTGATCTCGATCCAGAAATGACTTCAATTGGGAAAGGTTACCTACCCGTTGTACTTGCAAATGACTCATCATTACATAACGCTCGGGTTCGCGTTCTAAACGAAGATGGCTTCGTTTACGTACAGAATACAAAGGACTTTTACGATGTTATTATTGTCGATTTACCTGATGCAAAAGGTGTTGATTTGAACAAGCTGTATACGAGGGAGTTCTACGCCATGGCCCACTTACATTTAAGACCAAATGGCCACATAATAACTCAAGCAGGTAGTCCGTATTACGCAACGCGGGCGTATGAATGCATCAATAAAACAATGAAAAGTTCTGGTTTCGAAACATTGAAACTGCACAATCAAATTCCTTCGATGGGTGAATGGGGCTGGATACTTGGTTCAAAGCGTTTCACGGTAGAAGAAATGACGCACTTGTTACATGATCCTGATTTTCCAAAAGTTAATACACGCTGGCTTAATTTAGAATCGGTTGATATGATGTTATCTTTTGGAAAGCCATTAGCTGATACTAGTGAGATCAAAATCAATACAATTAATGATCCTGTGCTCTATCGGTATCAACTCAACGCAAATTGGGATCTTTATTAAATTCTCTTAGCTGCTTGAATACCCGAATCTAAGGCGTCAAACATCAGTGGTAACCTTCCTGTGTCTGCCCCGGCAAACGAAAGTCCATTTTGTTCTAATTGCCTTTTCTTGCTTAGATATCTGGGCACAGGAACCGGCATCGCGTGGCCCAGTAATTTCACGTAAACGTGTTTGATAAAAGGTTCAAGGTCCTTTTTGAAATAAGTATTGATAAATCCAATTGTTTGTTCTACGATTTCACGTGCTCCGTTTTCCAAATCCTGCACCATATGGTGGTAGATGTCAGGATAACAATAATACGCTGTTAATACACGGTTGCCCTCTTTGGTTTGCGCTCGTGAGTTCACAAATCCAAGAAACTGAGCATTTGTAGAAAGGTAATCGTTTTGCCAAAAATCATTGTCGATAGACTCTCCTTGCAACTCAATGTTTATGACAATCCAAGGGGCGTATTTTACATCGCTAAAGGTCTTGTATGATTCTGGATGCAAATACTTTAAGAGGTGTTTTTGACCTGCGTATATTACGTTGTTACACTTGTATCTAACTTTTCTATCGTTTGCTACTTCCCAGACATCAACACCCCATCCTTGTTTTAGTTTTTCCATTCCAACTACAAGGCTGTCTAGTTTAATTTGTTCCAAACTCAACTGGTTTACCATTTTATTTATGAAATAATAGTTGCCTTCGGTGGGTGAAAGTATTTCTGGTTCTGGTTTCTGGTAATACGGACGACAGCGGTAATAGTGAATTCCCGCTAAAGCAGATACTTGATCACTTTTTCCTCCGTAATCGTCCATCATTTGGTAATCGATTGCCTCCATAAAATCAGAATTTACAGGAAGGTATTTGTTTAAATATTCAGAAAAAGTTAAATGATCTAATCGTATACTATCCAACCCTATTTCGCTTGAAGGGAGTACCATTTTTCCAGAATACGGGCGCAACAAATCTAGAAAGTTTTGCTTCAATTCGGAATCCATTAATACCGATGCATCGAGCCCGCCATTTCGATAGCACCGTTCCTCTGCTGTTAAACTAATCAGGTGTTGTTTCTCTATAAAATCCCATCGATCTAAGGTTTTGTTATACGTTATTACCTTTAGAGATTCTAATAGTTTAAGTCCATCACTCCCATAGTATCCAGGATAAGACATGTCGTAATACGCTCCTTGAGAAAATTGTTGATTTCCAATGGTAACTGCCCCAGAAGTGCCTCCAAGCCTAGGGTTTAAGTCGCAGACAATAACCTCCCTATGCTGTAGAGAACATGCCGCAGCCATACCTGCAATTCCCGCCCCGACCACAAGAACATCAGTTTTTATTTCTTCTGAGACACTATGGAGAAATGAATTCCGAGCAAGGTGACCAATCGATCGGTTTGAGTCAATCGTAATCGCGTAGCTACTTGAATGTTCCCTTGATTTTTCTGATCTACAACCAACGCCAACAGCAAAAACAAGTGTCCCTATTTTTATGAATGCTCTTCTATTCATTCATCATATTTCTAAGGTGAGGGTTCGTATCATTCATTTTCCAAATAAAGCCATCAAGCACGTAATGTACAACTTGTGGTAACGAAAGCAACGCTAAGGCAATAGCTTGAAGTCTGGGGTTTGATATTTCAGGATACGAAATCCACGAGCCGAACAATTCCTGTTTGTCTTGATTGAGAAAGAGATCCCATAGGTACTCTTCTCCAAACGCAAATAGTAAGGATCCAATTATGATCACACATCCGATAATCAAAATTGAAGGTCGCTTATTGGAAGAAGTCCGTGTTTCTTTTGTCGCTTGATAGTAAATAACCAAAGCTATATACGGAATGCCATGGGCGACAACATTGGTTAAGGTAAAAGCAAGATCTGAATTGAAATAGATGATCCCCAAGTACCAGTTGAAAGCTGTCGTAAACAACCATAAGATTCGGCCCGTTGAAAAATGAATCTTCTGCTGTTTTATTAATCTAATCTCATCCACCAACCACCCCGAAATAATTAGCCAATAAACGTAATTTAATACTGACCAGACGAGCGCTGAATCTACGTGAAATTGAAAAAAATCGCCTTCTACAAACCAACTAAATTTTCGGACATTGAGGTGCCAGAATAAAACAGGATAGAGCATCGATAAATAGATTGTGAGTTTGTCGGAAATGTAGCGTTTTACTTTTATTGCTCCCGATTTTACAGAATACAAGGCAAAAAACCCATATTGCTGCTTTATAAAATGAAACAGTGCCAAATATGCCAGTAGCCGCCAAAACCACTCAACCGACTCGCTTGCTAGCGTAAACAGAATTACAAAACAAATGATAGGCGTAAGCCCGAGAAGCTGCTTGTGATTTGAAAACTCTTCTTTATCGAAATAAGTTCGAAAAGTAGTGCTCCAAACATGGGCAACATCAATCATTAAAACACCAACTACCCAGGCCCAAAGAGGAATTTCCGTATCAAGCGTTTCTACCGGTAGACAAAAAAGAAGTGCCCAGATTACCCACACTGGGATGAAAAGGGCTAGTAAATCTAGATTTCGTCCGAATAACCACATCACATATACCTAGCCCAAACTCCATCCAGATAGTAACGATAGAGAACTGGATTTTGAATTGTGTTAACTTCCACCGAATCTGCATCTTGTAAATCTTTTCCAAAAGAGGTCATTAATATTATAGATTCTGGTGTCATCCACTGTGTTTCAATATCGTCAAAAGAGGTGGCTTGCAGCTCTGCTTTAATCTCATCAGACGTTAGTGTTTTTGAACCAATTACCCAGCCCCATTCACCAAATGAATAAACGTGGTTGTGAATTGCCAAAGAATTAAATCCTGCCGCAGCAACAGTTTTCTCTATTGATCGATATGCTTTAGTAGTGTAGTATGGACTAACTGCTTGCGTAACGAGAACTCCATTGTTTCTTAACTTCTTATTGCAAAGCTGGTAAAATTCTTTGGTGTAAACTCGATTAATGTCAATACTTTTTGGGTCAGGAAAGTCGAGGATCATCACGTCAAAAAATTGATCGGTTTCCATTAAATATTGAAAAGCATCTTGGTTAACCACCTTGACTTTTGGGTCGTAGTACGCGCTATCATTCAGTTGGGTAAATATGGGGTTTGACATTCCTATTTTGGTCATTTCTGGGTCTATGTCCACCAACGTAATTTGCTCAACTCCTTTGTATTTAAGAACTTCTCGAATAGCACACCCATCTCCAGCGCCTAAAATTAATACAGACCGAGGATCTTTACTTAAATGCATAACTGGGTGTACAAGCGGTTCGTGATATAGCCACTCATCAAATGTACATAGTTGTTTACTGCCATTGAGGTATAGCCAATAGTGTTCTTGATATTGCGTTATCGTTATTTTTTGATACCGGGTTTGCTTTGAGAAAATGACTTTATCTCCATACCGCTTTTGTTCACCATGTAAAACAATTTGATCTGCTCCAACCCCAAGAAAAAGCAGTGTGAGAAAAAGCAATGGTATAACCCCCATACATATTTTCCTGAAGCCACTTCCAATATGATGTTTCAATTTCCAAAACAGAAGTATGGCAACCAAGAAATTGATTCCCCCAAGCAGAAAAGGAGTATGGGTTAGTCCTAAATATGGTAATCCAACAAAGACAAAGAACAATCCTCCAATTAAACTGCCGTAATAATCATTTTCCATTACTCCAGCAATGTTTGTTCTTAAATCTTCATTTTCCTCATTTATTCTGATCACTAAGGGGATTTCCATGCCTATTAAAAGCCCTATTGCGATTGAAAACCCATAAATTATTACCCCGATATAACTAGTGTAACCCATCATTACATAACAGCCTAGAGCAGCCGTTGAGGTAAGCAACGATAAAGCGAATTCTGCCATTAAAAATTTCTCTAGAATCTTGTCTGTAAACGAAGCACTAATTCTACTTCCTACACCCATAGAAAACAGCATGATAGATAATATCATAGTCCATTGAAAAATGGAATCTCCAAGAAAATAGGTAGCAAGAGTGGAGAGGATGTACTCAGCAACTATCCCCGATAATCCTGTTGCGAATAGAGCAAGCTTTAAGATTCTGGATTTTTTTGTTGTCAAATCAAACATTTAAGCAAAAATAGCATACTCTTTAACAAACAAGCATTGTTCTCTCAATACATAAATCCTCATAATGTTTGCTTACTACAGCAATGCTAACGGAATTAAATTCTCTATCCAATTGTAAGAATCACTCGTTTTTTTCTAGCGCCTTTCCTATCTTTGCGCAAAATTTTAAAAGATGTCGAAAGTACGCGTAAGATTTGCCCCAAGCCCAACTGGTCCTTTACATATTGGTGGTGTTAGAACTGCTTTATATAATTATTTATATGCCAAAAAACATGGAGGAGATTTTATCCTGAGAATTGAAGACACTGACCAAACCCGTTTTGTAGAAGGAGCCGAAGACTACGTGTTAGACGCTTTAGAGTGGTGTGGATTAACCCCAGACGAAAGCCCTAGAGTAGGAGGGGAGTATGGTCCTTATCGACAATCGGAAAGAAAAGCTTCGTACGCGCAATTTGCAGAGCAATTAATCGCATCAGGCAACGCTTACTATGCATTTGACACACTAGACGAATTAAACGCCTTACGTAAGCAATATGAGGCTGAGAAAAAGACCTTTTCTTATGATTCTTCAAATAGAGACACATTGAATAATTCGCTCACCCTATCAAAAGATGAAATTGATGCAAAACTAAGTGAAGGAGAGAACTATGTTATTCGCTTATTGGTTCCTGCTAATGAAGAAGTGAAGTTTACCGATGAAATTCGTGGCTCTGTTTCCGTGCAAACCAACACAATGGACGATAAGGTAATTTTCAAATCTGACGGAATGCCAACCTACCATTTAGCAAATGTAGTTGACGATTATGCCATGAAAATCACCCACGTTATTCGTGGTGAAGAGTGGTTGCCTTCGGCACCTCTCCACGTGTTATTATATCGCTTTTTAGGCTGGGAAGATGCTATGCCTTCTTTCTCTCACTTGCCTTTGATTTTAAAGCCTGATGGCCCTGGCAAATTAAGTAAGCGCGATGGCGATCGACTAGGCTTTCCTGTTTTTCCGCTAGAATGGAAAGACCCAAAAAGCGGAGATATTTCAACGGGATATAAAGAAGAAGGGTATTTCCCTGATGCATTTGTCAACATGCTCGCCTTTTTAGGCTGGAATCCAGGCACAGAACAAGAGATTTTTTCTATCAAAGAACTAATTGCTGCTTTTTCGCTCGATAGGGTAGGGAAGGCAGGTGCGAAATTTGATCCCGATAAAGCAAGATTGTTTAATCAAGAATATTTAAAAGCAAAATCAGGCAGCCAATTGGCTGAATTTATAGGAGACTCTTCTTTTGACTTTAACCTTTTGACCTTGGTCTGTAATCAAATGAAAGAACGGGTAACTTTTGCTAAAGACATCCCTAATGCTGGTTCATACTTTTTTACCGCGCCAACCTCTTATGATGAGAAAATGGTGAAGAAAAAATGGAAAGAGAAATCTCCATCAATTGTTACCGATTTAGTTTCTGTTTTTGGTGGCGTTGCTGCATTTAATTCAGAGGCGCTTGAAATTGCGTTTAAGAAATACGTTGAAGATAACGAACTAGGTTTTGGCATTGCCATGGTTGCTATTCGTCTTACCATCACTGGTGTTGGTGGTGGCCCAAACCTTTTCGAAATAATGGAAATTATTGGTAAAGAAGAGTCGTTAAGTCGAATGAAAAAAGGTATTGAGGTTTTGGGGTAATTACCACCTCTTTTCTTTGTTTCTGTTTTTGACCACCCCGCTCACGCTTTTAGCGCGAACACCCCTCCTTAAAAGGTGATTTCCTAGAATTTGGCAAGGTGTTGGTTTAAGAGATTGTCAAGTAGTGTATTATAGCCCCTATCTTCATCCTCTCTGAGTTGTATTTGAAACATAGTTCATCAACGTATAGCTAAAGAAAGGAATTTTCAATTCGATGATATTGGCCTATGATAGCCCGTTTGAGTATTCCCAATGCAGGTTAGTATGAAGCGCAAAAATTTCATCCTCGAAATGTACTAACCTGAGTTCGATTCTTAATTAGCTTATTTTTAATAAGTTACATTTTATCAATCCCTCTAACTCCCTTTTCTAAG
>JAESTK010000091.1 GCA_016763645.1 Flavobacteriales bacterium | reverse complement strand
TGGGGAAATGGAGAAGAACCTACTTCGGACTTAAAAGGAGATAAATTAGTTGGGAACTACTATGTTGAGTTCGAAAAACGAAGCAAGGTTGAAATTCAAGCACTTGTTGACTCAGGTGTTGACGAAAAAGAAGCCAAAAAACAGGGTGCTTTAATTAAAGAAGCCCAAGAAATGTTACGTAAATGGGAAGCTAAAGATCCTGAAATATATGCACTTTGGGAAAAAATGAATGGCTGGTGTTACGATGGTTTCGATGTTACTTATAAAAAATTAGGTGTTGATTTCGATAAATTGTATTACGAATCTACCACCTATTTAGAAGGAAAAAAGAGAGTAGAAGAAGGTCTAGAAAAAGGTGTTTTCTTTAAAAAAGAGGACGGTTCTGTTTGGTGCGATTTAACTGACGATGGCCTTGACGAGAAACTTGTTCTTCGTGCCGATGGTACTGCAGTTTACATGACCCAAGATATTGGTACCGCAATTTTTAGATATAACGATTATCCTGATTTAAGTGGATTGGTTTATACAGTTGGTAACGAGCAAGACTATCATTTTAAAGTGTTGTTTTTAATTCTTAAAAAGCTTGGTTTTAGCTGGGCAGAAGCTTGTTATCACCTTTCGTATGGTATGGTTGGTTTGCCTAAGGGGATGGGTAAAATGAAATCCCGTGAGGGAACCGCAGTTGATGCAGACGATTTAATGGAAGAAATGTCATCAACAGCACAGTCTATATCCGAAGAGTTAGGCAAGTTAGAAGGAATGTCTGTCGAAGAAAAAACGGAGCTTTACGATACTATAGGCATGGGAGCTTTGAAGTATTTTATGTTAAAAGTCGACCCTAAAAAATCGATGGTGTTTAACCCCGAGGAGTCAGTAGATTTTGCAGGAAATACAGGTCCATTTATTCAGTACACCCATGCTAGAATTTGCTCAATACTTAGAAATGTAGAGGGAAAATCAACAGAAGTTGAGTTGTCAATGAAAGTCGAACCTTGCGAAAAAGTCTTGATTAAATTGGTGGATAATTATCCACAAATTATAAAAGAAGCTGGTGAAAGATATAGCCCTGCGTTAATCGCCAATTACGCTTACGACATGGTAAAAGCTTACAATCATTTTTACCAAACCCTACCAATTCTAAAAGTTGAGGATGAAAAAATACTTAATTTTAGAATTGTGTTATCACGAAAAGTGAAGGAAGTAATAGCTTCGGCCATGGGATTATTAGGAGTGAAAATGCCAGAAAGGATGTAGTGATTAGTAAGTCAGTATTTCGTTTAAACAGATTCTAATTTGTTTAAGTTCTGTGTCACTAATTTTGCCAATTTTCTTAACTAACCTTCCTTTACTTATCGACCGAATATGAAAAGTTAATATTTCGGATGTTTTCTCAAGGTTGTTTGCTTTGGTCGGCTCAAGCACAATATTTCCTTTGTAATTTTTGATTTTACTCGTCAGCGGACAGCAAATAACAATTTCTAAATATTGATTTAGTAAATTCCCACTTATTACAACAACTGGGCGAAAACCAGATTGTTCACTTCCCTTGGTGGGGTTTAAATTGGCTTGCCTAATTTCACCTTGCAACATCTTAATCTTCACTATTAAGCTGAGTTAGATATTCCGCCATACCTTCTTCGGCAATCATTTGGACATCTCGGTCGTCAGCCATTTCTTTATAAGATTTGATGTACTCGGCTTTATTTAATTGGTCAAGATATATGGTAAGTGCTTTTTCAATCAGCTTGTTTTTGGGAACAGCCAATTTTTTAGCCGTTTCATGTAAAAGCTGTAATATGTTGTCTGGTAAAGTGCTTGTAAATGTTGTCATCTCAGATAAATATAAAACAAAAATATAAAATATATGTATATAACGTAAATTTAGCATTGATGTTACTATTGTTACCGCATAATCTTCAATAAAACGATGGAATTGAATAAATTTGCGGTTCTACATCATTTCGCAAAATAGTTACACATGTTTGATAGTTTATCAGAAAAATTAGAAGGAGCCTTTAAAATATTAAAAGGTCAAGGTCAGATTACGGAAATTAATATTGCCGAAACCACCAAAGAAATTAGAAAAGCATTACTTAATGCAGATGTTAGTTACAAAGTCGCTAAAGATTTTACCAATAGGGTAAAGGAAAAAGCCAACGGAACAGGCGTAATTAATGCAGTTTCTCCGGGGCAAATGCTTACCAAAATTGTACATGAAGAGTTAACAGAACTCATGGGGGCTGAAATGGAAGGCGTCAATTTATCAGCCAACCCTTCAGTTATATTAATGTCTGGCTGACAAGGCTCTGGAAAAACGACTTTTTCAGGCAAGCTAGCAAAGTACCTTCGCGATAAAAAGAACAAAAAACCGTTGTTAGTCGCCTGTGATATCTACCGTCCTGCTGCGATTGACCAGTTGGAGATATTGGGAGAGCAATTAGGTGTTGAGGTATATTCCGAAAGGGAAAATAAAAACCCGGTAAGCATTGCGCAAAATGCTATTAAGCATGCAAAAAGCATAGGTTGCAATGTTGTTATTGTCGATACAGCAGGTCGATTGGCGGTTGACGAAAAAATGATGACCGAAATTGAGGACGTCAAAAAAGCAATCAACCCACAAGAAATCTTGTTTGTTGTCGATTCGATGACGGGGCAAGATGCTGTAAACACAGCTAAAGAATTTAACGACAGACTAGATTTCACAGGCGTTGTTCTTACCAAACTAGATGGTGATACTCGTGGTGGAGCGGCTTTGTCTATTCGTTCTGTGGTTGATAAACCAATTAAGTTTGTCGGTACAGGCGAAAAAATGGAAGCTTTGGATCCTTTTTATCCAAAAAGGATGGCAGATCGTATTCTCGGAATGGGAGATGTTGTTTCATTAGTTGAAAGAGCACAAGAACAGTACGATGAAGAAGCAGCAAGAAAACTTCAAAAGAAATTAGCCAAAAATCAATTCGATTTCGATGACTTTTTAGGTCAGCTACAGCAAATCAAAAAGATGGGTAACGTTAAAGATTTGGTGGGAATGATTCCAGGAATGGGCAAAGCAATGAAAAACGTTGACATTGAAGATGATGCTTTTGTTGGTATCGAATCAATTATTCTTTCTATGACAAAACAAGAAAGAAAAAATCCTCATATCCTTAACGGAAGCAGAAGAAAGAGAATTGCTATAGGTAGCGGCTCAACGGTGCAAGATGTCAACCGTTTAATCAAGCAATTTGAAGATACCCGTAAGATGATGAAAATGATGGGGGATAAGGGTAAAATGATGCAAATGATGAAGAACATGCCCAATATGGGGAGATAGTTTTTGGTTTTTAGTTTTCGGTTCACGGTTTTGAACGGGCAACTACAAGCTGTGAACTGAAACACTATGAACTATGATTTTAATTGACGGAAAAGCGACATCAAACCAGATAAAAGAAGAAATCGCTGAAGAAGTAAAACAACTTATCGCATCAGGGAAAAAAGTTCCTCACTTGGCAGCTATTTTGGTCGGTGAAGATGAGGCAAGTCAAACCTATGTAAATGCAAAAGTAAAAGCTTGCGATATGGTTGGTTTCGATTCTACGCTAGTTAGAATGTCAGCAGAAACTACCGAAGCGGAATTACTTGCAAAAATTGAGGAGCTTAACAATTCAGAAATTGATGGTTACATAGTCCAGTTGCCATTGCCCAGCCATATTGACGAGCATAAAGTATTATTAGCAATAGACCCGATAAAAGATGTTGATGGTTTTCACCCGGAGAATGTTGGGCGAATGGTACTTGGCTTATCAACTTATTTGCCTGCAACACCTTATGGTATTTTGATGTTATTCGAAAGATATAACATCGAAACAGAAGGTAAGAATTGTGTAGTGATGGGTAGAAGTCATATTGTCGGTTCTCCGATGAGTATCTTGATGTCCAGAAATACGAATTCTGGAAATTCTACTGTAACTGTGGTACACAGCCGAACCAAAAACTTAAAAGAAATTACCGCTCAGGCAGATATTTTAATTGTGGGCATTGGTAAACCCGAATTTGTAACAGCGGATATGGTAAAAGAAGGTGCAACGGTTATCGATGTTGGTATTCATCGTTTGCCTAGCGATAAAACCAAAAGTGGGTTCAAGCTTTTTGGCGATGTAAAATTCGATGAAGTTTCCGAAAAATGTCATGCTATTTCTCCCGTTCCAGGAGGAGTTGGTCCAATGACAATTACAGGCCTACTTAAGAATACACTTATTGCAGCACAGAGAAGAGGTTAAGGATTGTCGTTTTTTCCTCACAACCCCTTTCTCCAAAGGGGAGTAAAATATTCCCCCTTAACAAATGGGGTAGGGGGATTGATAAATAATTATAAATATGGCTAAAAACAACATCAAAGAATTCGCCATAGAACTACGTAATAATTCTACTTTGGGAGAAATTATTTTGTGGAAAAATGTTTTTCGCGCTAAGAAAATATATGGTTACCAGTTTAATAGACAGTTTCCAATACAATTAAAAGATAAAAATATCAATCATTCCAAGCATTTATAGACTCCTTTTTGTCTATTAAGCCGAAATTGACGGTTATTCACATAACTTTAAACAGAAAGAAGATGCTGAAAGAGATGCTAGGGTAGAAGAAATGGGATATACTGTGGTTAGGATTTTGGAAAGTGATGTTAAGCAGGATTTAAATAACGTGATTCGTGTAATAGAGGCAACTGTTTTTGAGCTAGAAAAGTCAATTCCCCCAGCCCCTTTCTCCAAAGGGGAGTAGCAAATTCCCCCTTTGAAAAGGGGGTTAGGGGGATTAAAAGCGCTATACCGCAGCAGATATCTTAAAATCAGATGTCTGGTGAAAGGTGATGTCTTGATAATCGCCTTGTGCGGTTCTTAGTAAGAAAGCTGTCTCTGCTAAGAAAACAGGATTATTGTCTTTGTCGTAAGCGATATAACGACTTTTAACTCTGCAAAAATCTTCTAATTGCTTGTCATTTTCGCTAGTCAACCAACAGGCATTATAAAAACGCATCGGGTGAAACTCACAAGAAGCTCCGTATTCATGTTTTAGCCTGTGTTGAATTACTTCGAACTGTAGATTTCCAACCGTTCCCACAATTTTTCTGTTCCCAGGTTGTTGGGTAAATAACTGGGCAACTCCTTCTTCTGATAATTGATTAATACCCTTTTCGAGCTGCTTGGTTTTCATTGGGTCTTTGTTGATGAGCTCTTTAAAAATTTCTGGAGAGAAACTTGGCACGCCTTTGTAAAACAGTTTTTCGCCTTCGCTAAGCGTATCGCCAATTTTTAGATTCCCAGTATCGTATAATCCTATAACATCTCCAGGCCATGCTTCGTCAATTATGCTTTTGTCTTGTGCCATAAAGCTAGTTGGGTTGTTGAACTTAAACTTCTTATCCAGCCGAACATGTTTGTAGAATTTATTCCGTTCGAATTTACCAGAGCAAATTCTTAGAAACGCAATTCTATCTCGGTGTTTGGGATCAAGATTCGCATGAATTTTAAATACAAATCCAGTAAAATTTTTGTCGTTAGGCTCAACTGTTCTTACATCAGTATCTCTGGCAATAGGAGCAGGAGCAATTTTAATAAAGTTATCGAGCATTTCTTGTACTCCAAAATTATTGACAGCACTGCCGAAGAAAACGGGGGCTATCTTCCCATTTCTGTAATCATCAACATTCAATGGCTCATATACTCCTTCAATCAGTTCAACGTCTTCTCGGAGTATTGTAGCGTACTTTTCTCCAACTATTTCATCAATTTTCGGGTCGTTAATATCGCTAATGGATACAATATCTCGCTCGATACTTGTCTTGTTGGCTTCGAACAAATTTAAAGTGCCATCAACCAAATTGTAAACCCCCTTAAACGTCTGTCCAATACTAATTGGCCACGTTAACGGACGAACATTAATACC